>CAZQKJ010000010.1:0-24473 GCA_964593315.1 uncultured Granulosicoccaceae bacterium | reverse complement strand
GTTCCATTCGGCGACCATCCAGTCGCTCATGGGATCATCTCCGAGCGCTGTTACATAATCCACCGCAACACCCTGACGCGCGAGGTATACGCAGGTATTGAGTGTATCCCCACCATAGCTGAGGGATGCCGGTAAGCCGGTGCTCGCAGATTGGCTCTGCAAAGGCAGGCGACTGACCTCGAGCATGCATTCACCAATTACGGCGATGTCGGCAGTGGATTGTGTCGATACAGGCTTTGGCAACGGTTTCTCTAAGCTTCTTGATGCTATTGTCTCGCTGGCTCCGCCTGGTATCCGGGACTTCTGTTGACACCGAAAATCTTGGCAGGCCAGCGAAAACCAGGATGGGAGAACTCCTGACTGTCTCATCAGCCTTTATTTTATACTAGTATGGTATCGACTGAAAATTAAATAGTCGCGTTTTTCTACTATTGATCAGCGTCTTATGTAGATCTGAGTTGACGACCTGCCCCAGAGGGTTACAAGATATCCCGTTATGCGGATTGCGTGGCCGCCTTACCGAGCAGAACCTGCCATCGGCTGCGATCTTTCTGGCCATAGCCCAATTGATCAAAAACGGCTTCCAGTGCTTTTTCGTCCTGTTGGAATGTGTATTTACTGATCTCGGTATCCAGCGTCTCGTCAGGAATCAGGCCGGTTAATTGGCGTGCAAGCCTGACGGTATTGGCGTGTTCCTCCAGCAACTTCGATACACCGGGTGCTCCGCGGAATTTCATGTCGGCGACTTTTTCTGTGTTTTCCAGCAGTGCTGTCAGATTGCCCCATTTGACCAGCAGCTTGGCGGCGGTTGCGGTGCCGACACCGGGCAGCCCCGGGATGTTATCAACCTTATCTCCGCTGAGTGCCAGTGAGTCTGCAATCTGCTGCGGTCGAACGCCAAACCTTTTTTCTATTAATCTAGCATCCATCCATGTGTCTCTGGCGAAATCCCAGATAGCATCGCCATCGCGCACGAACTGACACAGATCCTTATCGGCTGAGACAATCACGCAGTGAGTGTTTTGCAGCCGCGCGCTCTCTGCCAGTGTGCCGATGATGTCGTCAGCTTCCAGCCTGCCACTGGCGGGCGAATGGATACCCAGGGCTCGGGTAAACGCTTTGCACAGACTGAACTGGTGTTTCAGTTCTTCTGGTGCTTCACTTCGATTAGCTTTGTATTCAGGGTAGATTTCATTGCGCGCCGATGTGCCGAGGCTTTCATCGTACGCACACACCAGATATCGCGGGCGTCTGCGAGACAAAAGCTGATAGAGGAATTCAATAAATCCGGAGACCGCGTTGGCAGGATTACCATCAGCGTCAACAATGCTGGCGGGCATAGAGTGCCAGCCACGAAAGACATAAATACTACTGTCTACCAGGTAAAAGGCGTCTGGATCAGACTTGGCTGCAATCGACGGCTTCATTAGCATGTGCCAGTTTCAAAGCCGGATTCAGTCCGCGCCAACAGCAGATGGCTGTCGGTGCGTTTACAACGAAGCGAACAGGCAGTGCCTGTTACTTCTTTCCGTAACGGCGCTTAAACTTGTCAACCTGGCCTGCAGAATCGAGAATCTTCTGCTTGCCGGTGTAGAACGGGTGGCAAGCTGAGCAGACTTCCACGTTGAGATCTTTGCCGATGGTTGAGCGGGTCTTGAATGAGTTGCCACAACTACAGGCTACGGCGATTTCATCGTACTTAGGGTGGGTATCTGCTTTCATTTTTCTTGTCCTTCGCTTGTGGTGGCCGACCGACCCGCTACGTGCGGCGGTCGCGCCAGGCGATAATAGTTTACTGGTCAGCCAGCCAGTGTAGTGCATAGTGGTGGCTTATTCAATTTCTTCAAGCGCCAGTGGTGAAACAGCGCGTATTAGTGCCCCAAAACTGACTCGATTCGGCGAACCTATTCATTCTCCTGGCGCACGACGACTGATTCAATCTGGCTGTCTGCATCCACGGTGACTCCGATCAATATCGGTGAGCAACACACCTGGCAGTCCTCGACATAATTCTGCTCGGGAATCGAGCAGTCGATCAGGGCGGTGATTGTCTCACCGCAGTAAGGGCAGCTAATGTCGTACTCTTCCATATCCGGTCACCTGTCCCGCTGCTGGTTTATTCGGATGTCGAACCACTGTGTTTACCCGTTTCGGGCACAATTGGAATCACACCGCCACTGGTGCTTCCCTGATCCGTCGGCATGAACAGTTGCAACACGGTATCGAGATAGTTAGCACCGAGCTCAGTGGTTTTAATGGTTTGCCAGTCACGGCACAGCAATCCATCGCTCTCCGCTTTGCTCAGCGCGGTTTTGAGTACTGAAATGTGCTCACCCGTGCGGTTCTCAAAATCCTGTACCTCAAATCCATTGTTTAGACGCAGTGCATTCATCATAAATTCCAGTCGCGCGTCTTGTACCGTTACTTCGGTCTCACCCCTGATTCGTTCTTTGCTGGTGGCGGTCTTTATGTACTCTGTTGGATGGCGCGGTTTGCTGTGTCTGACAATAGTGTTGTGAGCCGGGAAGCTGATCTTTGAATGCGCGCCAGCACCAATACCCAGGTAATCACCAAACAGCCAGTAGTTGAGATTGTGTTTGCACTGTTTGTTGTTACGCGCATAGGCCGACACCTCGTACTGTTTAAAGCCTGCGTCAGCCAGTAGTGCTTTACCAGCCAATTGTATATCGGCCAGGGTTTGTTCATCGGGAAGCACGGGTGGTCTGGCAGCGAATAAAGTATTGGGTTCCATGGTTAATTGATAATAAGACAGGTGAGTTGGCTCAAGCTTCAATGCCTGAGCGATATCGGCAATTGCATCGTCTGTACTTTGCCCGGGTAGTCCGTACATTAAATCAATATTAAAATTGTCGAACCCTGCATGGATGGCAGTCTCACAGGCATTGATTGCATTAGCGGCATCGTGAATTCTTCCGAGTGCTTCAAGGTGTTTGTTGTTGAAGCTTTGTGCACCGATGGATAAGCGATTAATGCCCGCTTCCCGATACGCTTTAAAACGGCTTTGTTCAACGGTACCGGGATTTGCTTCAAGCGTGATTTCGGCTCTCGGCTCGAGCATAGTGATAGCGCGCACACGGCCAAGCAGCTTGTCGAGACCATCGCCGGATAACAGACTGGGAGTGCCACCACCGATAAAGATTGATTCTACCGCTCGACCCCAGATGTCAGGTGCATGTTGTTCAAGATCTGTCACCAATGCATCAATGTAGGCTTGCTCCGGTATGTCATCTTTAACAGCGTGCGAGTTAAAGTCACAGTAGGGGCATTTTTTTACACACCACGGGAAATGAATATACAGCGTTAGTGGTGGGTAGGCAGTAAAGTGTCGCACCGGATCTACAACACACTGTTAGCAAGCATTGGCGTAAGTTTCGCCAGTGCAATCGCTCGGTGACTAATGGTTTTCTTTTTCTCACTACCCATAGATGCCGCAGACATTTTCTGCTGTGGGCAATAAAAAACCGGATCATATCCAAACCCGCCATTGCCGTCAGCCTGTTGCAGTATGTGGCCGTGCCAGAGGCCAGTAGCGATAACAGGTTCCGGATCACTATCGTGGCGCAGATACACCAGGGTGCAAACAAAGTAGGCCGATCTTTGTTCCGCAGTTAGCGGTGCCAGCTCGCGCAACAACTTATCGATGTTGTCCTGATCTGTGGGCTTGCAATCATCACTCGCCGCGTAGCGTGCCGAGTGAATACCTGGTGCACCCTTAAGTGCAGGTACCACCAGACCGGAGTCATCTGCCAGTGCTGGTAAGCCGGTGACCTCGCTGGCGTGCCGTGCTTTAATCAATGCGTTTTCGACGAAGCTTGAGGCAGTTTCATCGGCCTCACTGACCTTGTATTCAGATTGTGAGACCAGTGTGATCCCAAGGCTTGTCAATGCATTGGAGAGCTCTGCGAGCTTGCCCTGATTGCCACTGGCGAGTACACAGGTAACGGGTTCGTTTTCTGAAGACATAGGCGGTTTTGTTTAAGTTAGTGCCATGGTTTGTGCAGTCACAATTTCACCGATGCCTTTGCGTGCCAGTGCTAACATGGAAGCCAGTTCGTCTTCTCTAAATGCATGTCCCTCTGCTGTGCCTTGCAGCTCAATGTAGCCACCGGCTTCATTCATCACTACGTTCATGTCAGTCTCGGCGTTGGAGTCTTCTGCATAGTCCAGATCGAGTACTGGATCGCCGTTGTAGATGCCCACTGACACGGCGGCTACCTGACCGTGTAACGGATTTTTCTTTATAATTTTGTTGGACAGCAGAGAGTTGATCGCATCGCTCAACGCAACATAGGCACCACTGATTGATGCGGTGCGGGTGCCACCGTCCGCTTGTATGACATCGCAATCGACAGTGATAGATTTTTCACCCAACGCCTCAAGATCAATGATGGCTCGCAGTGAGCGCCCAATCAGTCTCTGAATTTCCATGCTGCGACCAGACTGTTTTCCAGATGTCACTTCGCGTCTTGAGCGCGTATTGGTAGCACGCGGCAGCATGCTGTATTCGGCTGTGACCCAGCCACTGCCCTTGCCCTTTAAAAACGGTGGTACACGATCTTCGACACTGGCGTTACACAGTACTTTGGTGTTGCCGAAACTCACCAGGACAGAACCCTCGGCATGACAGGTGAAGTGTCTCTCGAAAGTCACGGTTCTTAGTTCGTCGTTAGCACGCTTGCTGGGGCGCATAAAATTCCTGAAGTTGGTAGAGGGCCTTGAGGGTCTGCGCGCATGAAACGGCAGAGGCTGACCCTACATGATACAGTTCTGCCAACATAAAGCCGAACTATCTGGCAGGAAAAAACAATGTTAAAGAGCATGACTGCTTTCAGTCGAAAAGAATCGGTAAGTGATTGGGGCACTCTCGTGTGGGAGATCCGCTCGGTGAATCACCGCTACCTTGATATCTCGATTCGAGTGGCTGATGAGTTGCGGCTTATCGAACCCCAGGTGCGAGAAAAATTCAATGCAAAACTCAGTCGCGGAAAAATTGAGTCTTCTTTGCGTTTTAAACCGTCGCAGAGTGTCAGCAGCCAGATTGCAGTGAATGAATCACTGGCAAAGCAGGTAGTTGATTCAGCGCAATCCTTGCAATCGATGATCACTGATGCTCAACCTCTGTCTGCTTTGGAGGTGCTTCGCTGGCCGGGGGTTGTCGGTCAGGCGGAGGCAGACTTTGGGCCGTTGCAGCAATTGGCGCTCGAGCTATTTGACAGCACACTGGAAGACTATATCGACACGCGTCAGCGTGAAGGAGACAAAACCGCCCAGATGCTGATCGAGCGTTGCGACGGCATAGATAAAATTATTCAGCAGGTTAAGGTACTGCGCCCGAAGACATTAGAGCGTCAACGGGCCAAGCTGATAGCGCGTATTGACGAACTGGATACCGATCACGATGCAGGTCGCCTTGAACAGGAACTGCTCTACATTGCCCAGCGCCTGGACGTCGCGGAAGAGCTTGACCGTCTCACCGCTCACTTAAGCGAGCTGCGCGACATTCTGCAGCGCAATGAACCAGTTGGCAGGCGTCTTGATTTTTTGGTGCAGGAATTTAACCGCGAAGCCAATACATTGAGCTCCAAATCAGCTGATGCAGATACCACGGCACTTTCGGTTGATCTTAAAGTGCTTATAGAACAGATGCGTGAGCAGGTGCAGAATTTGGAGTAGTTCGTTCAGCCAGAGACAGACAACGAAAAACGGCATGGATGCCAAGCCAGAGCGTCCAGCATAGCTAACAAATAAGAACATCAAACCAGAACAAAAAATGAAAACTCACCCGTTAGTCGTAAACAAAAACCACTGATAACCAACAAACGCGCAAAGCAAAAGAAACCCCTCAACCCGATTAATGCGTCCCTGCCGTTTATAGCCGACGCAAAATATCACCAGACAGATGGTCAGCGCGATGTGTACTACGGCATCGCGGTTGCGAACCATGATATCGATGTCGCCCGGTGCCAGCATAGCGACAACGCCAACTACTGCGAGCGCATTAAAGAGATTCGAGCCGACGACATTGCCAATCGCGAGGCCAAACTCACGGCGTAAAATGCAGGCGATGGTGGCGGCGAGTTCAGGCAGGCTGGTACCGACTGCAACGATAGATAAACCAATCATCAGCTCACTGACATTGGCGGCTCTGGCTATCTCGACCGCAGCCCACACCAGTACTCTTGCACTGACAAGCAGTACCACCAACGCGATGACTGTCATGATCGCTGAGGATTTTATGCTGCCGTCCTGTTCGATATTGTCTTCGAACTCCGCACCAATGCTGTCTTCTGCTCGCGAGTTGCTTTGCCAGACTAACCACCCAAGGCACAGCAACAGGGTGATGATAGCGGCCGCGCCATCGATTCTCGATAAGTTGAGATCCAGCATCAGAGCGGTGGAAAAAAGTACCACCGCGAATAACAGCGGTATTTCCCGCCGCAGCACTTCGCTCGCCACCGGTATTGGCATAAACAGACTGGCAGCCCCCAGTATCAAGGCAATGTTTGCAATGTTGGATCCGATTGCGTTACCGATGGCGATGTCCGAGCTGCCGTTTCCGGCAGACATAATCGCAATCAGTATTTCTGGAGCCGAGGTGCCGAAGCTGACAATAGTCAGTCCGATTAATAGCGGTGATACACCCAGTTTGCCTGCTACGGAACTGGCACCGTCAACAAACTTATCGGCGCTGATAGCGAGCAGTGCAAGACTGACAACAATGGCAAGAATCGGTAGCAGTAACATGGTGAATACGCCGTTAACCTGTTCGGGAGATAACACTTAAAAGATGATCTGGAGACTAGCTGAATCCGCAGCGACCACAACCAGCTCCGGTTATTCAGGAAGATTCAGCTTCCTGAGTCAATCGCGACGGACGAGCTGTGAATCACCGGAGATGCAGACTATCGTTTGCGGTTGTTTCTGGTATTGCGTCTGGCGGCATGGCGACCGGACTCAGGCTGCAGCTGAGCGGATTGCGCGGCTGCGAAAGCCAATGCTGACCGCAAGACCAGGCCGGTTATCCGACAACATGAGCTCGGCATTGTGCATCCGCGCCACCGCCTGCACCAGACTTAATCCCAGACCGTTGCCCGGAGATTTTCGTTCGTTCTCTAATCTGACAAAACGCTGCAACACCCGGTCTCGCTCGTGTGCAGGAATACCCGGGCCATTGTCTGTTACGGTGATGCTGAACTCGTCTTCGGTACCAGAAAGGTAGATGCCGACCAAGCCACCCATACGCGTATATTTAATGGCATTGTCCAGCAGGTTAGTGATCGCCTGAGCCAATAGGTGGCGGTTACCATAGAACACCGGATTCGCATTGATACGCTCGACAAACATAAGATTGGCATCTTCAGCCACAGCACTATAGAGCTCTGCCAATTCGCTGGCCAGATCTCCCATTGGTACATTCTCCCACTCGGTTTTATCAATCCCGGCTTCAAGTCTTGCGATAGATAGCATCGCGTTGAACGTATGAATCATACCGTCGGTTTGTACAATCGAATATTCAATGGTGTCGCGGTATTCATCGTCCGTGCGGTTTTCAAGCAGCGTGACTTCCAGTCGGTTGCGCAGGCGTGTCAGTGGGCTGCGCAAATCATGTGCGACATTGTTGGTGACCTGTTGCATGCTCTCCATCAACACTTCAATACGGGTCAGCATCTGATTGATCTTGACTGCGATGGCATCAAACTCATCGCGCTTCTCGGTGACAGGTATGCGCCTTGAGAATGCACCGTTCATGATTTCACCGGCGGTTTCGTTGACGCTCGCAATGCGCCTGAGCACGCTCATACTCATCCAGATGCCACCCAGTACTGCAAAGATCAGTGTGATGCAGGTCGCACCTACCACCAATGCAAAGGTGTAGTCGAGCAGTGCTTGTTCGTCACTGATTTCATGTCCGATGGTCAGTCGCAGACCATTGGCAAACTGGGTTTGTGCGACTCTTACCGGCAATGCGGTGCGTGGGTTCTCTGATGGCAGGTCTTTGTCGACCTCGCCCATGGTTTTGGTGCTGTGGGTTCGTACCGACTTGATCTTGAGCGGCCACTCAGAGTCGCTGCCTTCGTTAAGATCACTGCCGTCACTCTCTACTTTGTAGAAACGACCGTAGGAATCGACTTCGTTGCGTTGCTGGATCGCATCAACCAGTTCATTGAGTGCGCCGGTGTCATAGAGATTGACCAGGAAGTCTGTTTCCAGTCGCAGGCGCGCATCGATTTGAGATTCGATCTCTTCGTGCAATGACCAGTAAATAAAACCAAGCGTGACAGCGGAGAATAAGCTGAACAGGGCAGCATAGATAATGGTTAACCGGAATGCGGTCGTGCTGAACAGCCTGATATTCATAGCTGGTTTTTTCGGGTTGCTCTGCGGGTTATACGGGTTGCTTTGTGATACTGCTAAAACAACTGTAGCCCGCAATGCGAGCTACAGTGATATGACGTCCTGATTCCAGTACAGGACCAAATTAATGGTCGCAGCAAAAGCCGGTTGCGTTTTACCGCCATACCGACAATCAGCCTTTAGCCTTCCACCAGTTTGTAGCCGGCGCCGCGTACGGTATGCAGTAGCGGTTGTTCAAAATCTTTGTCAATTTTGCTGCGCAGTCGGCTGATCTGCACATCGATAACATTGGTTTGTGGATCGAAGTGATAATCCCACACATTCTCCAGCAGCATGCTGCGTGTCACCACCTGGCCCGCATGACGCATGAGATACTCAAGCAAGCGAAATTCTCTGGGTTGCAGGTTGATGTTGTTGCCAGCCCGGGTCACCTTGTGCTTCAGCAGATCGAGTGTCAGATCTGCAACACGCAGTGTGGTGACGGCATTTTCCGGTTGCGCACGACGTGACAGTGCTTGCAGTCGGGCGTTTAACTCTGGCAGTGAATAAGGCTTGGTGAGGTAGTCATCGCCGCCAGCGCGTAAGCCTTTGACTCGTTCATCGACGTCGTCAAGGGCGCTGAGTATCAAAACCGGTGTGTTGTCACCGCCACGGCGTAAGTCTTCTATCATCGAGATGCCGTCTTTACGTGGCATCATCCGGTCAACCACCATACAGTCGTAGGCGTTGGTTTTGGCGTAGCTTAGACCGGATTCGCCGTCATCGGCATGATCAACTGCGTGGCCGATTTCGTTGAGTCCCTTGACGAGATAACTCGCCGCCTCCATATCATCTTCTACAAGTAGTATGCGCATGTATTAAACTCGTACTTATTACTGTTCCAGCGTGCGTAGTGCGGAACAATGTGCGGATCGGAGGTATCCAAAGAGTGATACCCAAACGATTGTTTACTATAAACAGTAATATGATCCTCCAGGCCAACTACACGGTAGATGGATGAACGATCTTCTTTCCCGGTACTTCACAACACCATCAGGAGACAATTAAATGTCAGCTACTAGCCGAGCGCCATGGAGTTGCAATATATCATCCCACATTGCGACCTCCGCTTCCATAATGTCAGGGTGGTTTAGGCACATAAATTTATCTTTTATTGCGTTGAGCCTTAGCTTATTTTTACTAGGTCCAACAAAAACCTACGCGATAGAGTTACCGGATTTCGAAGGATTGGTAAGGGAACAGGGTCAGGCGGTGGTTAAAGTGACGGTTTCCGCGACCAAAGCGCCTGACGATGAACCCGGTAGCTTGCCAAATTTTAATGAAGATGAGCTGCCGGATTTTTTTAAACGATTTTTTGAAGAGCTGCCGGACAATCCTGGAGAGCCACCGAGCGCGGTGCCGTCGGCAGGATTTGGTTCAGGATTTATCTTGTCCGAAAACGGCTATGTTGTCACCAATGCGCATGTGGTTCGCAATGCCACCGAGATTTCCGTGGACTTGCCGGACGGCCGAGAATTTGATGCCGAGATTGTCGGGTCTGACGATCGTACCGATGTAGCATTATTGAAACTGGACGCAACCGGACTCCCGGTACTCAAGCTGGGTGACTCCGATAACCTTAAAGTCGGTCAGTGGGTGCTGGCAATCGGTTCGCCTTTTGGTTTTGAGTACACCGCGACCCAGGGAATTGTATCGGCTTTGTCACGTAGTCTCCCGAGTGATAACTACGGTTCGTTTATTCAAACCGATGTTGCTGTGAATCCTGGTAACTCCGGCGGACCGTTGTTTGATCTTGACGGTACGGTGGTCGGCGTTAACTCGCAAATTTTTTCCCGCTCTGGTGGATACATGGGCTTATCGTTTGCGATCCCGATCAACATCGTGCGCTCGGTTGCCTCACAACTTCGTGAGCAGGGTTATGTCAGCCGAGGTTGGCTGGGTGTGGTCATTCAGGATCTCAATCAGTCGCTTGCCGAATCGTTTGGAATGGACCGTCCCGCAGGAGCGCTGGTCGCCCAGGTCACTGAAAATAGTCCGGCTGCATCTGCGGGTTTGATGATTGGTGATGTGATCACCTCTTTTAACGGTGCCATTGTTGATACCTCGTCTGATCTACCGCCCATGGTGGGCAATACACCCGTCGGTGAGGCCGCGGTCGTTGAGTTGATACGAAATAAAAAAACCATCCAGCTTGATGTAGTGATTCAGGAACTTCAGGAAGATCGCAACCAGATTAAAGGTTCTGAAGATCACGAACACACTACGTTAGGCATGGCTGCAATGCCACTTAATCAAGAACAAAAGGCCGTGCTGGAAGTTGACAATGGTTTGCTGATTGGTGAAGTGAATGCTAACGGGCCGGCGGCTGAGGCGGGATTGATGAAAGGCGATGTATTGGTGTTATTTAATCAGGTCGCTGTGACTTCTAACTCACAGTTACGTGAGTTAGTCGAAAGCACAGAGAAAGAACAGTCTGTCGCGATACTGTTGCACCGCAAGAAGAAACCGATCTTTGCGGCGATTGTACTGCCGCGCTAATGTCAGACGCCACCAAACCGTTCAGTGCTGCCGCTGATCGGAATAAAGAAGCCATTGGTGACGCACTGGCGGACTATCTTACTCCGTCCGCCAAGGTGTTCGAGATTGGGAGTGGTACCGGGCAACACGCGATTTATCTTTGCGAAAGATTCGCCAATCTACACTGGCAGTGCACGGAGCAGTCTCAACACCTTGCGACATTAGGCGCAGCGCTGTCTGAATCGTCGGGTCAGTTTGCGATTCAGGGTGGGGATCGGGAATCAGCGCAAGCTTTTGCTGCACCAATAGAGTTAGATGTGGGTGCTGCACCCAGTGGATTATCCGATCACACAGACTACACACTGATTTTCTCTGCCAACACCGCACATATCATGAGTATTGAAGAGGTCGCCGCCATGTTTGCCGTGGCCCACCGCGTGATGGCGCCAGACGGACACTTTGCGCTGTATGGACCCTTCAAAATTAACGGCCGGCATACCAGTGAGGGTAATCGCAATTTTGATCAGGCGTTAAAAGCCGAAGTGCCCCACCGCGGTATTCGCGATATTGCAGAACTGAGTGTTTTGGCTCAGCGGTGCGACCTGGGTTTGCACAAGGATATCCCGATGCCTGCCAACAACCGTATTCTGATGTGGAAAAGACAGTAGGGTTGGCAACAGCCTGAAGCCGTTTGTAAAACCCTGGTCAGTAACCCGGTTAATTTCAGCTTGTCTGCTCTGTCTGATGGATAACGCCTGCCACCGCTGTCTTCCAACCTGCTAACAGTTGATCTCGAACCTCACTGTCCATGGACGGTGTGAACTCACGATCAACCTTCCAGTTCGCGATAAGATCATCGTGGTTTTTATAAACACCACACTGTAAGCCCGCGAGGTAGGCCGCACCCAGTGCGGTAGTTTCGGTTTGTACTGGTCGCTGCACCGGAATGTTCAGTATGTCGGCTAAGAACTGGCACAGCCAGTTGTTCTGAACCATGCCGCCGTCAACTCGTACCCTGGTGGGTGTGACACCATCATCCGCCATGGCTTTGAACAAGTCATAGGTTTGAAAGGCGACTGATTCCAGAGTAGCTCTCACAATTTGTTCTACACCGGTATCACGAGTTAACCCGAACAAAGCGCCTCGAGCTTCCGGGTTCCAGTAAGGAGCGCCGAGGCCGGTAAACGCAGGGACCAGATAGACGCCCTGGTTGGAACTGAGCTGGTGTGCCATGGATTCGGTTTCTTCTGCAGACTTGATAACCCCGAGGCCGTCTCGCAGCCACTGTACTGCAGCACCGGCAACAAAGATCGAACCCTCAATGGCATAGGTTGGTTTGCCATCCAGCTGATAGGCGACTGTGGTGAGCAGTTTATTGTCCGAAGGCAGCGCTTCGTTGCCGGTATTAAGAATTACAAAGCAACCGGTGCCGTAAGTACTTTTTATTGTGCCCGGCTCAAGACAGACCTGACCAAATGTGGCGGCTTGTTGATCGCCGGCCACGCCGCCAATAGAAATTTCAGTGCCGAACAATTGTTTATCAATGCGACCAAAATCGGAAGAACTGTCCTGTACACCGGGTAGCATGGACTTGGGTATATCAAGTATTTTGAGTAACTCTTCATCCCAGCTATTGCTCTGGATGTTGTAGATTAAAGTTCGCGATGCATTGGTGGCATCGGTGATGTGTTTTTGCCCGTTGCTGAAACGCCACAGTAAGAAAGTATCCATAGTGCCAAAGGCAAGCTCACCTTTCTCGGCGCTGGCGCGAGCGCCTTCAACGTTATCCAGAATCCATCTTATTTTGGTGCCTGAAAAATACGGGTCCAGTAGCAAACCGGTTTTAGCCGTAAAGGTCGGTTCATAACCTGCACTTTTTAGTTCATTGCAGAATGCTGCGGTACGTCGATCTTGCCAGACAATGGCGTTATAAACCGGTGCTCCGGTTTTTTTGTTCCACACCACGGTTGTTTCGCGCTGGTTGGTAATGCCTGCAGCGGCAATGGTGTGACCTGCTTTGTTTGCAGCGTCAACGGCTTCCTTGCAGACATCGAGTGTGGTTTGCCAGATTTCTTCCGGGTCATGCTCAACCCAGCCAGAGTCAGGAAAGTGCTGGGTGAATTCTCTTTGCGCAGTAAAAACAGACGATCCGTCTTTTGCGAAAAGAATAGCTCTTGAGCTCGTGGTGCCTTGATCGATGCTGAGAATCAGAGTGTCTGACATGGGTAACCACTCAATAAAGTTGAAGTGGCCGCTAATTTATCGTGAAGCAGGGTGTCACAGCAATCTATTCGCCTCTGTGTACCCGATAGTGATAAAACCCGTGCAGGTTTTGCGGTGTAGAAACTTTATCCTATATGAAAAGATAAATAATGGTCGATCTCGCCCAATCCGGGTTTCGCCTGCGGTATTCGGAGATTAAAGCATGGCTGGTGCTGTAATGTCTTCCGGCGGATTCGGGCATTAGAATTCAAGCTCGAACTCGGCACATCAAGGCACGAATTGTGTTGCAATCCGGTTAAAAACTTAACTGCAGATGTGCGGTCCCACAGGATGCCCCGACATTGGCCACTCGATCCGGAAATCAAGCCCGCAGCGGAACCTCTAGATGACAGAAATAAATTATGACCTGGTAGTGATTGGCGGGGGTATCAATGGTGCCGGTGTGGCGCGGGATGCGGCGGGTCGTGGGTTGCGGGTGTTGTTATGCGAGCAGGATGATCTGGCGCGCTATACATCATCATCCAGTACTAAACTCATCCATGGTGGTTTGCGCTACCTTGAGCACTATGATTTTAAGCTCGTCCGCCACGCACTGCTGGAGCGAGAAATACTACTGCGCAGTGCACCGCATATAATCTGGCCACTACGCTTTATTTTGCCCCATCACAAGGCCTTGCGTCCAAAGTGGTTAATCAGGTTGGGCCTGTTTTTATACGATCATATTGGTGGTCGAAAACTATTGCCTAAATCCTGGTCAGTGGATCTTGAAAGTCATGTCAGTGGTGCAGCACTCAAAGATGAGTTCAATGCTGGCTTTGAATATTCAGACTGTTGGGTGCAGGACTCACGGCTCGTGGTATTGAATGCTCGTGACGCGGCAGATCGCGGGGCCTCTATTAATGTTCAGACTACCTGTACTGATTTGACCGCCGGTGATGATCACTGGAAGGTTGAATTGCGTGACAACCATTCTGGCGAGATAAGCACGTTAACAGCTCGCGCTGTCGTAAATGCCACAGGTCCCTGGGTGGAGGCGGTACAAAAGCTCCAGGTACGCAACCAGAATACTCATGGCGTCAGACTGGTAAAAGGCAGTCATATTGTGGTGAAGAAATTATTCGATCACGAGTACACCTATATTTTCCAAAACGCTGACGGCCGAGTGTTGTTTGCAGTGCCCTATGAAACCGACTACACCCTGCTAGGCACCACAGACATTGAAGTCGAGGGTGATCCGGCTGCAGTAGAGATAGAACCGCGGGAAATCGAGTATATTTGTAAAGCCGTCAGTGAGTACTTTAAAAAACCGGTAGAAGTCGATGATGTCGTGTGGACATACACAGGGGTTCGCCCCTTGTTTGATGACGCTGCAGCCAACGCCAGTAAGGTCACTCGCGACTACGTGATTCATCTGAGTGAAAGCGGCCCGCCGCTGGTATCTATTTTTGGCGGCAAAATAACCACCTTCAGAAAACTGTCTGAAGAAGTGGTTGATATGATTCTGCCGAGATTGAATGAACAGCGTGCAGCCTGGACAGACAAAGCCACCTTGCCGGGGGGTGATATTCCTGATGCAGACTTTGAAGCCTTTCTGCAACGTTGTGAACAGCGGTACCCGTGGATGCCGAAACCGGTGCTCACAGACTATGCCCGCAACTATGGAACCATTGTCCATGTGATGCTGGCAGAGGCGCAATCAACGTCAGATCTGGGTGTCGATTTTGGTGGTGGGTTGTACGAGCTGGAGGTGCGTCATTTGATGCAAAACGAGTGGGCGCAAAGTGCAGATGACGTGTTGTGGCGGCGTACCAGAAAAGGCTTGCACGTGCCTGATGACACAGCGGCTCGTTTGTCTGACTGGATGCAGAATCAAGCGCCGCCAACAGATGCCTCGTGATGCCGGAATATTGATTTCATCGGCGGTAATTCAATACCATACATGCGATTATTTTTGTTATCTCGCAGTTTAATCCGTCAAGATCAAGGTGATGATAGTTTCACTCAGTGCACGACTTCTACGCCTGCTCCCGGCAGCGCGTCGCTCAGGCAGCCTCAATCCCATGGTGCTGGTGGCGTTTATCGGTCTGTCTTTTAGTCTCGCTATGCCTGCTTCAGCTGGCGGGCTTCCGGCAAGTGTCGATGGTGAACCCTTGCCGAGTCTGGCACCGATGCTTGAGCGCATCACACCGGCGGTCGTGAACATTTCCGGTCGTGGTGCCACAGAATCCTCTAATCCATTGCGGGATGATCCGTTCTTTCAGCACTTTTTTGACTTGCCGCGTTTTGCGCAACCGCGGGACATGCAAAGCCTTGGCTCCGGAGTTATCGTGGATGCTGCGCAGGGTTTGGCAGTCACCAATCATCACGTCATCGCTGATGCTGAAGAAATACTGGTGACGCTCACCGACGGTCGCGAGTTTACTGCATCGGTTATCGGGGAAGATCCCGACGCCGATATCGCGGTGATTAAGATTGCTGCCAAAGATCTTATCGAATTGCGCTGGGCAGATTCAGATCAACTGCGTGTGGGCGATTTTGTCGTCGCCATCGGTAATCCGTTCGGATTGGGACAGACTGTCACTTCGGGCATCGTATCGGCACTGGGTCGTAGTGGTCTGGGCATTGAGGAAATTGAAGATTTTATTCAAACGGATGCCTCGATTAATCCCGGTAATTCGGGCGGAGCGCTGGTAAATCTGCGTGGTGATTTGATTGGTATCAACACCGCCATAGTGGGTCCCTCTGGTGGCAACGTGGGTATCGGCTTTGCGATTCCCTCTAACCTTGCTTCTGATCTGATGCAACAACTGGTTAGTGAAGGAGAAGTTCGGCGCGGCAAAATCGGCGTGTCATTGCAAGTGCTCACGGAAGACCTACAAGAGATCTTCGGGGTCAGGAAAGGCGTCGTGATCTCAGAGGTGCAGAATGATTCGCCGGCAGATCTTGCAGGTCTTTTACGCGGTGATGTATTAACAGAAATTGACGGACGCAAAGTCACGTCAGTGAATGAAGTCAAGAACGCGATTGGCCTATTAAGAGTGGGTGAACAAATCGAAGTAAAATTCGTTCGCGATAAACAATCTTCCAGCGCGCAACTGAATGTCGGGGAATCCGATCAGACCGAAATGGATGGAGAAGATTTAGCTCAACATCTGGCGGGAGCGGTGTTTGAAAATGGTCTCCTGGGTCGACAACCAGTGGTGGTCGTGTCGGGAGTTCAGCGAGGGAGTCAGATGGCGCGCTATGGATTCAGGCGGGGTGATCTGGTGCGGTCGGTCAATCGCATGGATGTTCAGAACGTGGAAGAGATGATCGATGCAGTCTCTTTGCAAACGGGTAAGACACTGCTCGATGTTCAGCGCGGTAATTCGGTGCAGACGGTGCTGGTTCAGTAGCAGAGATGCCTGCCGCATAAGCAGCTAGGTTGAGCTGTAACCGTCGGTGTTTTTTTCCACCCAACGATGACTTTGATCCAGCAGGGTTTCTTTTTTCCAGAACGGTGCGCGCGATTTGAGTGCTTCCATCAGATGCCGACAGGCGTCGAACGCTGCCGCCCGGTGAGCTGACCAGCAGGCCACCAAAACAATCGGTTCCCCTGGCAGGATATCACCGACCCGATGCACAATAAGCGCGTGCTCAAGCGGCCATTGCTGTAGCGCTTCGTCACAGATCTGTTCCAGTTGCGCTTCGGTCATGCCCGGGTAGTGCTCCAGTGTCATGCCGGTAACATCGTCACCTTCATTGAAATCGCGCATCGTACCGACGAACGTCGCTGTCGCGCCGAACTGGCCAGGGACTAACTTTTCAGCCTGGTAGCGGGTCAGCTCCTGCCATGGATCGAATGAATCTTTGACAATTCTAATTGAGGATGCAGCGTATTGTGTTGCCATAATCTAGCCTCCAGTCACCGGTGGAAAAAACGCGACTTCATCGCCGTCTGAGACCGGAAATTGTGCGTCAGCCTGACTCTGATTAACCGCGCACAGGGTGTTTTCAGGCATCGGTTTGTTGTTGGCTATCTTTTGCCATACGTCGGCGACGTTGCGGATACCGTCATTGGCGATATCCAGTTCGCTCAAATCCAGATATTCGCGCATACTGGCGAAGCATTTTACTTTTATGGTCATCATTCCATTATGCCTGTCACACACCACTGTGCAATTGGTACCGCGTACTTTGTGCGGAATTTCCGCGCCGGAGCTGAGCTATGTCTGACTTAACGCATTTTAACCAGCAAGGCCATGCCCATATGGTTGATGTGGGCGACAAAGCCATCACAGCGCGTGCGGCGGTGGCCTCAGGCTGCATCACCATGCAGCCCGAGACCCTGGAGATGATCACTGAGGGGCGACATAAAAAGGGCGATGTGCTCGGTATCGCACGAATTGCTGCCATCATGGCCAGCAAGCGCACCAGTGATTTAATTCCGTTGTGCCATCCGATTGGTCTTACGCACGTCGATGTCAGTTTTTCGGTTCATGTAGACGCCTCGCGGATCGATTGTCAGGTTCGTACCGAAACACGATCACAGACCGGAGTGGAGATGGAGGCATTGACCTCGGTACAGGTGGCGCTACTGACGATCTACGATATGTGCAAAGCGGTTGACCGGGGCATGCAGATGACGGAGATCCGCCTGCTTGAGAAGCAAGGGGGAAAATCCGGCCACTGGACCGCATCCGCGGAGGTGAACGATTAAGTGGCAGGACAGTCCGTATCCGGTAAGTTGCCGTTTGTCGAGCCGATTGAATGGCCGATTGAATGGCCAGTGGAATTACTGGTGGATTTAGCAAGCCGGACCACAGACCAGTTCACGGCTCACATACTAAAGCAAAGCACCTCAATAGTTAGATACACCATCATGTTTAATCCTTTGTCAGGCTGTAGCACAATACGCGGCCATACTACCGGCCGGGCGGCGCGTAGCGGCAGACGCTTACCGGTTTATCGTTACCTTTTAGTGAACGCGTCAGATGCGCTCGTCGGAACCGCAACTCAATGATGCCTGTTAAACCATTCACAACAGGACTAATCGCACTCGTAGCACTCATTGTTTTAATGGCGGCACTGGCGGTCAGCCAGGTTGATCTTACCGGTCACAAGGAGCGGATAGAGCAACTTGTGCTGGAGCAGACCGGTCGTCAGATGAAGATCAACGGGCCGGTCAATGCAAAGGTTTTCCCATGGGTTGGTCTGTCCCTTAACGATGTCACTTTATCTAATGCGGCAGGCTTTGAGGATCCGGTTTTTGCAACCGCGGAACAAGGTCGGTTCCAGGTTCAGTTGCGGTCATTGTTGATCGGTAAGTTGAAGATTAAATCCGTCGGACTACAGGGTTTATCTTTAAGGATGAGACGCGAAGCCGATGGAAAAACCAACTGGGATGATCTCTTGTCAGCCACTGCAGTGGTGGAAACTGAAACCGATGGTGGTGATATACAGGAAGTTGAAGCGGGTGCGCCGGTGGTGGCTGCACTGTCGATTGGCGGATTAGAAATTACCGATGCGGATATCACCTACACGGACGCCCGTGATGAACGTTATCTGGTTCTAAACAACTTTCACCTGACTACGGGTGCGATTGTATTGTCTGAGGCATTTGCTTTTGAATCGGGCTTTAATTTGAATAGCAGTCGCAGTGCGAATGTGATTTCAGAGATAGACGTGTCCGGTGATATTGCTATTAATCTGAACGATAACATTCACCGATTGAAAAATTTGAAGCTCGCATCGGTCAGTGTTGGTGCCCCCATCGTACCTGAAGCGCTCACCGCATCGGTTGAAGGTGAATTGGTGGTGGATCTCAATCAACAGACAATGGATTTTGAAATTCTTACCGGCTCGGTGTTGGGTGTTCCACTTACTGGAGAAGTCCATGCAGCCGACTGGAAGAACAATTTATGGTTAGTAGGAGAACTCGGCAGTGGTGATTTTGAAGCGAGCCGCATGTTTGAGCAATTGGGTGTTACCCGTGATGAGAATTTTGATCCCGCACTGTTGCAAAATGCGAGTTTTCAGACTCGCTTTGAGCACGCCGATGATGCACTGAAAATCCCGGAGCTGGTGTTAAACATCGGCGACATGCAAGCCATGGGTGATATCCGCATAGCCAATTTATCTACGGCCGCTGTGGTCAGTGGTCAACTGCAAAGCAATACTTTTAATCCCGCACCATGGCTGCGTAGCTTTGACCTACCCATATCGACTGAGCAGGTTATGCAATCTGCGCGATTCGATACATCGGTTCGTCAGTCAGGGCAACTGTTGGCATTCAGTGAATTGAATGTCGAGTTTGATGAAACGCAGGTGGTCGGTGATGTCGAGATTGTCGATATTAACTCTCCCAATCCTCCGATTAATTTTGCCCTGACAGTTGATCGCCTTGATGTTGATCGTTATTTGCGCACGTCTGATGGTGAAGGTAAATCCGTTCTGGATATGGTCAGGAATACTGACTCGAACGCGTTAAGCGATCCCGCCGCAAATACCAATACTAATCCTGGTGCAATTCAGACCGAAGTCCTTCCGGAAAATGAAAGTCAACCGTCGGCAGAAGTCCCCACCGACCCATCATTGCTCGCAATAGAAAATTTAAGGCAGATAGAAATCGATGGCGAGGTGATGATCGAACAGCTAACCCTGGCTGGAGTCAAAGCCAGCAATGCCTATCTGTCAGTGCTTGCCAAAACTGGCAAGATTGAAATCACCGAAGCAAAAGCTGAGCTCTATTCAGGATCGTTTTCAGCAACGGCCTCTCTCGATGTACAAGCTGATGAGCCGCTTTTCACAGCACGCGGGAATCTACACAGTCTGCAGGCTGAACCTTTGCTGCAGGACATGACCGGATCTGATGCTGCCTTGAGTGGTATTGCCAATGTAAGTATCGACTTGCTGTCTCGCGGTAACAACCAACAGCAATTGCTGGAGCGCACAAACGGTGCGTTCTCTGTGCGCCTGACTGACGGTGTGGTGCGCGGGATTGAATTCGCGTCAGAGTTGCAACGCGTAGCCGATCAGGAGTCCATACGCATCATTGACAGCTCAGTCGGCACAAACTTCACAGAGCTCGGACTGTCTGCCGTGATTACTGATGGCGTTTTACAAAGTGATGATCTGCAATTCATATCATCATCGGTGGAATTGACCGGTGAGGGTGGCGTTAATCTCGCAAAGCATACGCTAGATTATTTGTTGCATATCAAAGTGGTTGAAGACCCGCAGCTCAGTCTGGATGATCAACCATTGGCAGGAGTGGAGACCTCTGTACCTTTGCGCGGTCAGTTCAGTGATTATTCATCAGACATTCAATCCATACTGATTCATCGGTTTGAGACTAATCTGCGGGAACTCAATCAGAATCCGGAAGCAGGTGTGGGAGCAGAGCAAAAAGCCGAAGTTGCTGGTCGCATTGAATCAGAGAAAGCGGCTTTACGAGACCGGATAGAAAAAGAGCGTGAAGATACAGCCACACTGATCAGAGAGAACGCTCAGTCGGAAGAGGAACAGGAGCCAGTACCCGAGAGTGAGCAAGAGGTTGAATTAGAGCGCGAAAAAGACGCCCTCAAAGACAAATTGAAATCAAACTTTAGTAAAGGCATTGATGATCAGCTCGGAGAAAATTAACCCGCCGGGTGCTAGTCTGATGCGTCGCTGCCGCTTTTTATTCTCAGGCTCCAGATCCAGTGCGGTTTACTATGAGTAGTCGGCCACTCTCAACCGATAAGCTGACATCTGCTGTGGTCGCGCGTTTCTCCAAACAAGTACTGGACTGGTTTGCGGAGTGCGGTCGTAAAGACTTGCCATGGCAGCACAACCCGACACCCTACCGTGTTTGGGTTTCTGAAATCATGCTGCAGCAGACCCAGGTGACGACGGTTATCCCGTACTTTGAGCGATTTATGCAAGAGTTCACAACGGTCGAGCAGCTTGCCTCTGCCTCTCAGGATGATGTATTGGCATTGTGGACCGGCCTCGGCTATTACGCGCGCGGTCGCAACCTGCATCGTGCGGCGCAATTGATTGCAGAGCGGGGTGAATTCCCGTCAACGCTTGAGAATTTAATGGAGTTACCGGGCGTTGGACGCTCGACAGCCGGTGCGATTCTGAGTCTCGGTTTTGGCCTGTCGGCACCCATTCTTGACGGCAATGTGAAACGCGTATTGTGTCGTTATCAATGCATTGATGGCTGGCCTGGTAGTACCGTTGTGCAGCGTCGTCTATGGAATTTGAGTACAGCCTTAACCCCTCAGCGTAAAACAGGACAGTTTAATCAGGCCATGATGGATCTGGGTGCAACGCTTTGCACTCGCACCCGCCCTGACTGCAACCGGTGCCCGTTGCGTGAAGACTGCCGCGCGCGTAAAACCGGGTCGCCGACAGACTGGCCACATAAAAAGCCGAAGAAAAGTAAACCCGTTCGGGAATCGATGATGCTGTTGGCTGTGAGTGACCACGGCGTGCTTCTGACTCGTCGACCACCCACCGGCATTTGGGGAGGTTTATGGAGCTTTCCGGAGTTTGACGATGAAGGTGAATTGCGTCGATTCGCCCGCAAGCTTGGCCTTAAGGAATCTGATGATGGTGCAGAGATCGAACGATGGGATCTGGTCAAACACAGCTTCACTCACTTCGACTTGAACATCCGGCCGGTTAAAATTGAATTGAAACTCACCGCCAGTGACCGCATCATGGATAACACAGAGAGTTGTTGGGTTGAACGAGATCCGCCAGGCGGGTGTGCAGCCCCGGTGAAGCGCTTACTGGATAAGCTGACCGCAACACTTCTTTAATTTAACCACCGCCGCTGCTTGCGGCTTGAACTTCGTGGAGAAAAAATATGGCTCGCATGGTCAATTGCGTCAAACTGGCACAGGAAGCCGAAGGTCTCGATCGTCCGACGTATCCGGGAGATCTGGGTAAGCGCATTTACGAAGAGGTATCCAAAGAAGCGTGGCAAATGTGGATGGGGCACCAAACCATGCTGATCAATGAATACCGGCTGACACCAGTGGATCCCAAAGCCCGTAAATTTCTGGAAGAAGAAATGGAGAAGTTCTTCTTTGGTGGAGGTTCTGACAAACCGGAAGGATTTGTACCGCAGGAAAGCTAAACGGGACCCTGACACCAGGGCGCGCTAAAGCCCTAAAAGTCCATCAATAATAGCGACCGTCAGCGCGTTGAGAATCCAAAAAGCGCGGCTATTGGCAATCAGTCCTGCGAACTGATGCTCGCAGATTAGTGTTGTGGCTTGACTCGACGCGCGACTGTGGTCTAATACACGCTCTTTCGAGATTGGCGACGTCCCGTGGCCTAAATCTCACCTGTTGGCCAGGTAGCTCAGTCGGTAGAGCAGGGGACTGAAAATCCCCGTGTCGGCGGTTCGATTCCGTCCCTGGCCACCATCAGTTCTCCTTAACTTCTCCTTCGTACTGCGGCCCTTCGTATTGCAACACTTTGCAGGGGTGCTTTCGTCGGCAATCCTGCGCTAGTGGATCCCGACTGTACCTCTGTTAACTCAGCAGATACTCGCATCCGGATTGCGGCATACTCACGCCAGTGGTGCTTTTAAAGTCTGGAAACCAAAAGGAATACCGTGTGACCGTAAGTGAATATTACAGCTATTCTGATCAAAAGCTGACTTTTACCCGCGCTGATGCCAGTGCATTTGCGAAAGAAATCGCGGGTGATTTCAATCCGATTCACGATCCTGATAATCGTCGGTTTTGTGTACCGGGGGATTTACTGTTCGCCGTGGTGCTCGATCTTTTTGCTGCCAGAGAGACCATGAACTTCCACTTTGAGAATATGGTGGATGACCGGGTAGAACTATTGGTTCAATCGTCGGCAGATGGGTTGCAACTGACTGACCAAAGCGGAAAAAACTATCTGGAAGTATCGCACCGCGGTGAAAAACTGGCGGATAGCTCTGCCAATGCGGCGTTGATTGATGCTTATGCGAAATTTTCCGGAAAAACCTTTCCATTTTTGCTGGTCGATCTGATGCAATCTCATCAAGTCATGATTAATCCGCAAAGACCGTTGGTGATTTATAAAAGCATGTCTATCGAGCTAAACAACACCGATTGCGCGCACTTTGATCTTTCCTTCTCCGAATCATCCCTACTGGTAGAGGGTAAAAAGGGTGAGGTGGTGCTGCAGTTTGATATTGTTGGTGACGGCGCAATTGTTGGGCGTGGCCGCAAAAACATGCTGCTGGGTGGGTTGCGGGAATACGATCAGGATGTGATCGATGAGCTTGTCAGTGAATATAACGACATTAAAACCCGTTATCTTTCTGAGTGAATAAAATGCCGGCTGGCGTTTGTATTTTCCATATCTGGCACTCGGGCAAGCGCCCAGGTAAGCGCTTAGGCTCAGATACAACTGACAGTACATTTGCCATAGCTTGTGAAGCAAGCCGCCAGTGGTGAAAAAAGCCGCCGGCGGTGGATTGATTGCACTGATGCTGGGTCTGACGCTTCTCAGTGATTTCAGTCAGCAACGAGTGCCACTATGGTTTGCCGGTGTGTTTGGCTGGCTAGCGGTTGCTTGTTTAATTGCCGATGTTAAAAAAGCACAGCGTTGGCAGACCGGAATACTAATCGCGATCGGGCTGGCCCTGTTGATTGGTAGTGCAAGTCTGAATCACCCGCTAGCCTGGAAGCCCGCCATCGGTAATAACGTGGGTTTGGTCGCGATGCTGGCTTCGGTGGGTTTTTTGCGCCTGATTGCACTCCCTCAAAAAGTTGATGGTAGTCAAAGCTTACCAGTGGGTTTTGCGGCATTTGTAAAAACCATGCTGGGTGTTAGCCTGTTTGGATCGATCATTAATATCTCGGCATCGATTCTTTTTGCTGACCGTTTGCAGCAGCACAATGCTCTGAACCGTCTTGCATCGCAATCCATCACCAGAGTATTTAGTGGTTGTTCTGTGTGGTCGCCGTTCTTTGGTGGTATGGCGGCAGTGCTTACTTATGTGCCTGACATGCGACTTGGATTTGTAGCCTTGGCGTGCCTGCCGTTTGCTGTGATCGGATTCTTAGTGGTGATACTCGAAGTACGCCTGCGTTATGCTGAGCCGGTAAAAAACTTCAAGGGATACCCGGTTAATTTTTTCAGTCTGTGGATACCCGCTGCATTGGCATCAATGATACTGGTGTTATCCAGATTAGCACCGCAATGGTCGGTACTGACTTTAATCTCCACATCTGCTTTAACGCTGACTGCGATGGTATTGGTTGCACGTCATGGTCTCGCGCAGGCGGCTTCCGTACTGGTTCGGTTTGTGTTTGAGGGCTTGCCCGCCATGATCAATGAGTTGCAACTGTTTCTGGCAGCGGGTGTGTTGGCAGCAGGGC
>CAZQKJ010000009.1:0-25370 GCA_964593315.1 uncultured Granulosicoccaceae bacterium | reverse complement strand
AACGTCGTTGCGATCTCATTCATGAACAGACAGATTGAAGAATACGAGTCGCGTTTGACAGCTGCAGAAAAACGTCTTGCTGATTTCAAAGTGAAGCACGCGGGATCATTGCCTGGTGAGCAGGGCGGTTTCTACACTCGAATGGAAAACCTGGTTAACCAGCAGCGCGCTTCTGAACTTGGATATCAGGAAGCACTGAATAAACGTAACGCTTTGCGCCGACAGCTCGCGCAAGTGGAATCAAATGTTCTCAGCACAGCGAATCAATCGTCACCTGAGGATGCGCGTATAGAAGAGCTCAGCAACTCGCTTGACGAATTGTTGGTTCGCTACACAGAAAGGCATCCACAAGTTTCAATTCTTCGCCAGTCTATTGCTGATCTAGAGGCTTCTAAGCGAAACAGCAGAGCCAGCACTGGCAATCGCAATTCCTTGCTGCAGGGCAGTGTTGTATACCAGGAAGTCAGTACTCTCCTGGCAGAGGCAGAGGCAGATGTTGCTCAGTTACAAGCTCGAAACTCTGCTTTTAATTCGCGTGTTAACGATCTGAAGGGCACGGTTGACAGTATTCCTCTGGTTGAAGCAGAACTGGTTCAGCTGGATCGTGACTACAACACCGTTAGACAGCGTCACGAAGCACTGGTCAATAAGCGCGAGGCAGCACTTCTGACCGGTAGTGTCGAGGCAGAATCAAACGATGTGAAGATCCGTCTTATCGATCCGCCTTTTGTGCCTTCGCGTCCGACTGATCCTGACAAGCTTCTGTTAAACGCTCTGGTTCTGGTAGGCAGCATCGGTTGTGGTATAGCGGCTGGATTCTTTCTGTCACTGCTGCACCCTGTGTTTTACAACCGCCGAGCGCTTGAGCACTACACAAACATTCCGGTGTTAGGTGGTGTCAGTATGTCAAAGAAGGCATCATCGCGATTTGACAACACGGTATCGAATTTGAATTTTGGAATTCTCGCGATCTTGCTACCCATCGTATTCGGCGGACTTCTGTATGTACAGGTTAAGAACAGCCCGATATATGACAGCTTGCGGATCGATGCCTTGAATGGTGAGAAAACAGTTTCAATGCTGGAAAAGTAGTTCTGTATTTTGAAGTTCAGTGAGGCAGGTGTTGCCTCAAACAATCAGCTAATAAAATAGGTAATAAGTAATGGGTGCCATAGAAAAAGCCATTGCAAAATTCAATAGTCCGTCTCCTCAGGATGTGCCGGTATCCGGTAATGAGGCAAGGCAGGCGAACCCGCCGACCATGCAAGTTGGCAGCAATAACAACGCGTCAGTGCAGCTGGTTAGCCCGATTCGTGGCACGTCGCCGAGCAACAATAAAACATTTTCGTTGCCATACAAGGCGATGGAAATGGAGGGATTGTTGTCAGTCTCTGCGGCGCGTAACCAGATGTCTGAGGAGTATAGAGCTATCAAGCGGCCCATATTGGCGGCGATAGATTTGCAGGAGCAGGACGGTTCCACTGACACAAGCCGAAACGTCATCATGGTAACGAGTTGTGTATCAGGCGAAGGCAAGACGTTTTCAGCGATTAATCTCGCACTGAGTATTGCTCTGGAGAAAGATCGTGAGGTGCTGCTGGTTGATTCTGACATCACTAATCCGAGCGCTGGCAAACGCCTGGGCTTTGATAACGACCAGCCAGGTTTGACTGAACTTTTGCATAATAAAAATCGCAACCCTGAAGAGCTGATCTGGCAATCTGATCTGCCTAACTTTCGTTTCCTGCCAGCTGGTATCTCTCACAATCATGTGACAGAGCTGCTTTCGAGTAGAAATATGTCGGATCTTGTGGACGGTCTGTCGCGCAACTACCCGGAGCGGGTTATCGTATTCGATTCTGCACCATTGCTGCTTACCAGTGAGGCCAGCATTGTTGCCGACCTTGCGGGACAGATTGTATTTGTTGTAAGCGCTGAATCTACTACTAAAGGTATGGTTTCGGATGCTTTGAGAATTGTGAACGACCACTCCAGAGTCGGGTTCGTATTGAACAAGACCCGTAAGAGTCAAAACAATATCTATGGCTATGGGTATGGCTATGGGTACGCCAACGCAGGCTAGAAACTGGCTTTAGACATTGCCACACTGATATCAGTGTGGCATTGGTTACTGTTGTAAACTCCTTCGTGGTATTTCTCCGGCCTTGTCCTGATCTCGGTCTGCGGTGTTCCGTGCCTCGCATGTTAATCAGCGAGAGGTGTCAGTCCAGATCGTTCGACACTGGCGCGTGGCTGAGTCAAAAAACATATGGTTCCCAATTTTATTATGTCTAAAAAATTCATTCCCGCCTGTCTGATTGCCGCAGCACTTACTCCGCTAACTGTCCACTCAGTAGAGCTGGATGTGTATAAGTTTGCCGAATTCGGAGTCGCTGGTAGTGATAACCAGCAGTTTGGTGGAAATGAAGAATTTATTGCAACCGTCAAACCATCGGTGGAGCTATCCTTTAGCGGTAATCGATTCGACTCAAAAGTCATTGCAGAAGTAGAATTTTTTAGATTCAACGAGGAGGATTTTGATCAAATCGATCCTCGCTTACATTTGTCTACCTCGGGTACGCTGGTGGACAATCTGGTCTATTTGAATTCATCGCTGGACATCGCTAAATCGCTTCCGGAAGATGATTTCTTTGATCTGGTCGAAGACAGTGAGACTCAGTCTAACTTTCGCTTTAACCCGTTCATCGCCCGACAAATTGGTCGCTTTGCAGATTTGTTCATCGGGTATGGCCATCGTTCCCTGGATAACGAAATTGACGGCACAATAGACAGCCAGCAGAACACGTTCGCTTTCTCGCTTGCACGCAATCCCAGATTCGGGGGATTTATTTGGGGCGTTGGCGGTAACATTGATAGAGACGATACCGACGGTGTCAATTTCAGAAATGATTCCGTGTATGGCTCACTCGGTGCGACCATTGATGACATTTGGTTTTTTCAAGGGCTGGGTGGCGTCGAAACTAATAACTTCTCGGAACTGACCGGCGGCGATGATCGGACCATTTTTCTGGAAACCAGTCTCAGATGGAATCCGAGCGAGCGGACATCACTCAAGGTGGGTTACAGTGATCGCTTCTTTGCAGAAGGCCCGGTTCTGGAATTTTCACATCGACTCGAAAACTCAACCTACAGCGCTAGCTGGACTCGTTCGATCACGAGTTCCGAGGTTGATTTAGGCGTTATTTCAACCTTTAATGACTCTATTTCAACCACCACACTGCCTGGGAGCAGTGTCGATCTGATAGGTGCTGACGGTACTTCTGATCGAAGCGTTCCGTTTGTAAATGAGCAAATCACTTTAGGATACAAGGTCGCGGGGCGTCGCTCAGATTTAATTGTCGATCTTCTTTACTCGCTCCAGAACGAGCTTCTGGGTGAATCAAGAGGTGAAGATTTAATTGGCAGAATCATTTTTGACCGGCAACTGAGCGCGCTGACAACCGTGCGTTTGCAATACGAACATCGTGCGGCGATTGATAATGCCGATGACACCTCGAATGAGAACCGGGTGGGTGTGAAATTCATCTACAACTTTGACAGAAAAGAACGTGCCGAGATCATCGAGGACGAGGGAATCTTCGGGCAATAATCTGTTAAAAAGTATCTCGCCATTTTTCTCAATTTAGTGCCTTTGATACGGTAATTGCACGTTGATGTTGCGTATTCCTGGCATTGTGTTTTGCGCGGTTTGTTAAGAACTATTTCTCATTGTGAAATGCTACCAGTAGACCTTTTAGTAAGCTGAACTTTCCTTTATTCTCGCCTTCCAAACTGCATCACTAATCAGTACTCAGATTTTCGTTACAGTGGTCGGTCATCATTACCTTCTTGGCGAGACTTTATGGAAGTTGATTCTGCAGCGGTAAATGTAACTCCTGATGCAGTACGCACAACAGCGAACTCCAAGCCAGTCCGAAAAATGTCTCTCGCAGGCATTCGCCCCTGGACATGGTTTATTATCGATTACGCCATCGCGTACGTAAGTGCCACTATTGCCTTCATGCTGACGCCTTACGCGACCATACTCAGCAACCTTGAGCAAGAGCATGTTGGTCAGTTGGGATTCTCTTTTGGTCTGGCTCTGGTCGTAGCATTGGTCGCCCATGTGGCAGGCCTGCACGAGCTCAATCAGAAGAAACACTCCTTTGGCTTGCTGGCACGTTGTTTCGTTGTGTCGGTGATTGCCCTTATTGTGATCAATGCTGAACTACTATTCGTTCACTACCTGACCGTCGGACGCCTGATCTCCGTATTTACACTGATTGGATGCACTATCGGTTTGTTCGCGCTAAGAGCACTTATTGTGGGAATCGCGGTGCGCAATACTTTTGTTGCTGCCATCGTTGGCTCGTCCGAGTACACCGAGCGCGCTATGAGTTTTCTGCAAGCCAGCGGCGAAGCTCACGGAGTCAAAGTTGTTAAGCTTTGCCTGAGTGAGAATCCCAATACTAACCTCAAAGAATGGGCGGCGGAAAACGGTGTTGATCAGGTCATTGTTGATACCGACGATCCAATGGCACCAACTCAGACTGAATTGCTAAAGCTGATCGACGGCCAGCTGACTGTGTCCACCTACACGAGCTTTATTGAGAATCTATTCGAGCGAGTTCCAAGCCAGCACATCACGGCTCAGTGGATTATTGATACCCAGTCCGATCACGCCAGCCTGTACAAAAGCACCATGAAGCGTGTGCTGGATATTGTTGTAGCAACTTTAGCACTGATTCTCCTCGCACCATTGGCTTTGATTGCAGCTATTGTCGTCAAGCTTGAGAGTCCGGGACCGGTGATATTCAAGCAGGTCAGAGTGGGGCAGTACGGCGAGTTGTTCACTATGCTTAAACTCAGAAGCATGCGTGCCGATGCAGAGAAGGATGGAGCGCGATGGGCAACTGAAAAAGACAATCGCATCACCAAAGTAGGTATGTTTCTGCGCAATAGTCGCCTTGACGAAGTGCCTCAGTTGCTGAACGTTATTGCTGGCAACATGTCATTGGTTGGCCCCCGTCCGGAGCGCCCGGAATTCACCGAGAAGCTTGAAAGTAATATTGCGTTTTTCGAGCATCGATTGATGGTAAAACCTGGTATTACCGGTTGGGCGCAAATTAATGCGGCCTACGCTGCCAGCGAAGCCGATTCTGTGACCAAGCTGTCTTTCGATCTTTACTATGTGAAGATGCTTTCGTTCGCTATGGATCTGCGTATCCTGCTGCGCACTATTTCGAGCTTTACCAACGGTGCTCGATAAGTCTTGATGCACGCTCTTTTGAGTGTGGTGATGACTGTCCGGAATACGGCTCGGCAAGGTCCCTTTCCGGGGAACCGAATGTCCTGAAGTTTGTCTACGTCCTAAGCTAATCAGGAGGGCTTATTTTGAATTTCAGGCAGCTTATTAGAAGTCTATTCGTTGCAGTACCCGCAGTACTTGTTCTTGTTTCAACTTACACCACCGCCAACGAGAGCGATACGTCAACTGCCATTTTTGCAGGTGGTTGTTTCTGGTGCGTGGAATCGGATTTCGATACTGTGCCCGGCGTACTTGAGACAGTGTCCGGTTATGCCGGTGGCGAAACTAAAAATCCTACCTATAAAAACCATCACCAGGGCCGTCACCGTGAAGTGGTTAGAATTACTTATGACCCATCCAAGGTGACCTATGATCAGCTGCTCGATATCTTCTGGCGCAGCGTAGATCCGACGGACGGTGGCGGGCAATTCTGTGATCGTGGGCATAGCTACACAACAGCAGTATATGCCGTAGATGATGAGCAACAAAAAGCTGCGCTAGCTTCGAAGATGATGCTTGAAGACAGCGGCGTATTGGCAAAGCCAATAGTCACACCTGTTGAAGCTGCAGGTGAGTTCTGGCCCGCTGAAGATTACCATCAGGGGTACTACCAAAAGAATCCTATCCGCTACAAATACTATCGAACAGCTTGTGGCCGCGACAGATCAGTCAACAAAGTCTGGGGCGATCAGGCGCATGCGGGGCTTGAAAAGCACTAGTTGCCTGCAGTGATCTGACTGCGTCTCAGTGGCTCAAATAATCAGATGGACACAGCGTTGCTGGATCTCAGCATCGCTGTGAGTTCATCCAACTCGGCATCGAGTACTCTGCAATCAAGCCATAGCGCATCGTTTGAAATTCGGCCGATTAATGGTATGGGCATCGCTCTAAATTTTTCAGACAGACTGCTGACTGACTTTCCACTGGTTTTTTCAGCACCAGCGGCCTTTATCACCACTGCGTAACTCTGCAGAGTTTTAGTTGGCAGTGCACCACTACCGATCTGACTGTCGCACTGATCAATCGTCACATCATAGTCCGGCAGAACCTTACGCAGTTCATCTCCAAGAGACGTTGCTGTGGTTTTTACTTCCTCTGCACTGCGTGCCATTGACCGCAAAGATGGTACAGCTTTAGATAGCGTATCAGGTGAGCCGTAGAGTTTTAAAACCGCTTCAAGTGCGGCCAGTGCCACCTTATCCAGACGCATAGCACGCTTCATCGGATTTGCATCTATTCGGGCAATCAAATCTGCTCGTCCTGCGATAATTCCACATTGCGGACCGCCAAGAAGCTTGTCACCGCTGAAGGTAATAATATCTGCACCGTCAGCAAGTGCCTCGTGTGTCGTGCGTTCGTAGGGTAAACCGAAAGGAGTGAGGTCGGTGAGTGTGCCGCTGCCGAGATCATCGATCAGTGGGATGTTTTTTGATCTTGCGAGATCTGCAAGATCACTTGCATCGATAACGTTAGTGAATCCCTGGATCTCATAGTTACTGGTATGTACTTTCATCAGGGCGGCGGTTTTTTTACCAATGGCTTCGCGATAGTCTTTCAGGTGAGTGCGATTGGTAGTTCCAACTTCACGCAGCTTGCAGCCGGCTTTCTTCATGATAGCGGGCACTCTGAATGAGCCACCGATTTCTATTAGCTCGCCTCGGGAAACAATGACGTTTTTGCCCTTCGCCAGGCTATTAAGAGTCAAAAGTACTGCAGCGGCATTGTTATTGACTGTAGTTGCAGCCTCTGCACCAGTAAGTTTGCAGATCCAGCTCTCTACATGATCGTCACGTCTGCCACGTTTGCCAGTTGAAAGATCGAACTCAAGGTTGCATGAGCCTTTACTGACGTTGATCATTGCATCGATGGCCGCCTGCGGATAAGGCGCTCGTCCAAGATTAGTATGCAAAATAGTGCCGGTCAGGTTGAACACTCTTTTAAGCGACGGTGAAAACTCAAGTGTTAGCGCGTCGAGAACCTCTTGATGTAAGTACCCGATGATTGAATGCCGCAGAGTTGTGTCATCATCACTGTGTGGCCACAGTGTGGTTGAGTTATCTTTAGAGCCTGGGCCAGTGTTTGCGCCTTTTGTTTTTAACAGCTGCTGGCGGGTAGCATCCAGCTGAGCTCGCAGCTGTGGTGTTACAGACTGGCGGTCGAACCGGGTCAGTAGATCGGTAAAACGTTTATCCTGCAGTGCCTGATCAACTGACGGGAGCTTACTTAGTATCTCTTTGCTATACATGTTGTTGTATTGATCGGTGTCTTACTTACTGGTTTGACTAGATTCGCCAACGGTGCGGCGTTATGAACTTTGCAGCCAGATCTTTGTTTTTTTGATCATCTGAAGCCATGAGCTGCGCGCGTAGTTTCTGCATGCAACTACCGAGCAGTGTATCATTCCACAGCCAGTCATATACCTGTTGACTCGATGGTGAGCCCTGGCCCTCAAGTGCGGATTCCACGTAGTAGGCTTTCAGATCGTCCAGTGCGAACCGGAACATAAGTCTTGCCGATATATCGTCACGCAGCGATTTAAACTCTCCTTCTGCTGCTGCATGATCAATCAACTCTGCCAGTTCGGGAATAGACGCCTTTGCAACGCCGATCGATGTGCGGCTTTTGATGACGCAGTAGCGTTGATACTCGGGTTTTAATGCCTGGCATTCTTCAACGACAGAGACGTGTGATTCGAGTGCGGGCCCTTGCCAATCGGGATCTGCCGTTGCACCTGGATCATCCTTGTCAAAATCAATCAGTATTTGCTTGTCTGCCGTTTCGACCAGGGCGAGTGCGCGGTGCAGAACTTCGCGCTGGAACTCCGGGTTATCTGGTCCGCCAACAGGCCGTCCGAGCTCAAATGGAACCCACATTGCGCGTGGTGGAAGCATTTTTTCAAGATGCAATCGAATCAATCCAATCACAACGGTACTGATGCCTGCCTGTTCTAACCAGTGTGCCATCGCGCTCACGGCGCGAGTACAGTTTGGTCAAACAGGAAGCAGACAGACCGTGTTGATGTCAGCGTCGTGTAACTCGGTCGCAAGTTGCTCAACACCGGACTGCAACTGTGCAGGCTCGGTGGCACCCATGAAGGAGTAATTGACATCCGACGCTTTGGCGATAATCTTGTCTTCTGCCAGTGAGTCGAGTACTTGTCTTGGTAGTACTGAATTGGCGTCTGCTGCAAACGCTGTGCGGTCGAAATTGACGGAAACATGGTTCATTAAAATATCCCGATTCTGACACCCGCGTTTAAAGCTGCGGTAGTCGCCGCTTTTCCCGGCAATGTTGTCATCATTGCGTTGCATCAAGCCGGCAGTTGATATCAGCGCTACCCGACACTCACTTAGTGGCCGCGGAGGCACGAAAGCGCTGTCCGGGAACGTTGGACAATCCAGCGACTCTAGTAAATCGCGCTGGATCGGTAACAGATCGTCTAATCGTGCCATGTGGTCTCCACGGTTGCACCGAATGCCGGTTACGGCCAGAATGCCGCAAATAGAGTATGAGTACCCGTATGATAGACACTAGTCAGTGCAATAGCCCGCAGAGAATTATGGCTGTTTTTCAAGAATGATCATCGCAACCGCCGGTCATGTAGATCATGGCAAAACTTCGCTGGTCAAAGCCCTTACCGGCACCAACACAGATCGTCTGCCGGAGGAGAAAAAGCGCGGTCTCACTATCGATATCGGTTTTGCCTATCTAAAAACCAAAACCGATGAAAAACTGGCATTTATCGATGTGCCCGGTCATGAGAAATTTGTCCGCAATACAATAGCGGGCGTCGGGATGGCTGATATCGCCCTGCTTATTGTTGCGGCCGATGATGGCTTGATGCCGCAATCTCTGGAGCACCTCGCTATCTTACGCCTGATGGGGGTGGTCAATATCATCCCGGTCGTGAGCAAAACTGATCTGGTGGATAGCGCACGCGCGCTTGAGGTTCAGGAACAGGTGCGGTCTGTACTCAATCAGGCCGGCTGTCCTGAGCATGACATCCATGCCCTCGCGGTAACCGATAAGCCAAAAGTTGCGAGTCTCAAAACCCACATTACGCAACTGGCGTCGCAACAGCCAGTGCGTGCGATGCGCGGCTATTTTAGATTGGCAATTGATCGCAGTTTCACACTAGACGGTAGTGGTACTGTTGCCACCGGCACAGTTATCAGCGGTCAGATAGAAAAAGAAGAGTCGGTGACGCTTATTTCTGATGGTGCTGCAAGCGGTAAGTCAGCAAGAGTGAGAAGCATACATGCACAAAATACATCTGCATCAGAGACAAAAGCAGGCCAACGCTGCGCTCTAAACTTATCTGGTGAATTGCATAAGTCTGTATTGCAGCGCGGTGGATGGTTAACCACCAATCCGTCGTTTCAATCTACCCGTCTGGTAGATGTAGTGATTACTCCCGCGATGTTTAGCGACTTAAATTATTTATCAACTCGCAGCGATGCGACTAAATCAGGGAAACGAGGTGGTGAGCTTCGTCACTGGACACCGGCACACTTCCATATCGGTACGGCGGATATTCCTTGTCGTATTGCATTGCTTGCAGGTTCAAGCCTGGCTCCGGGGGAGAGAGGGCTTGCAAGGTTAATCTGTGATAAAGATTTTGTTGCAGTCCATGGTGATCGTTTTGTATTGCGTGATCAGTCGGCTCGAAAAACTATTGCAGGTGGCACAGTGCTCGATCCGTATCCGCCGCGTCGCGGACGTGGTAAGCCGCAAAGGCTAAGAGAATTGCAGGCAATGGATGCGGAGACACCATCGCAAGCCATAGCTAATATGATTGAGCTGAGTGAATCGGGTGTTAAGCTGCCCCGTTGTGCGCAACAGTTTAATTTGCAACCGCAAGAGATCGAGGCGCTAACTGTACAACAGGATCTGGTGGTGATTGGTATGAACTGGGCTGTGACTCAGGCTCAGGCCGTAGATCTTAAAGACAGAATAAAACAGGTTCTACACCAGTTTCACCAGGATAACCCGGATCAACTGGGTATAGATAGCATTACCATCAGGCGTTTGTGTTCTATGTCGATAGACTTGCCGGTGTTCGAATATTTTCTGCACGAGCTGATCAGTTGTTCTGAAGTTGCGCGCAATGCAACTATTTACAGACTGTCAGAACATGAAGCCTCTCTGTCTGCAGCCAACCAGCTTAGCTGGAATCTGGTGTCATCCAGAATGGAGTCTGCAGGTTATACACCGCCACGCGTGGTTGAAATATCAGAAGCTCTGAGCAAAACTGCAGATGAGACCTATCAAGTACTTAACCACTTTGTCTCGCACGGGAAAATAATTAAGGTAACTGACAACCGTTACTTTCTACCTGAGACACTCCTGCAGCTTGCATCTATGGCGGAAGATCTCTCCAATAAGGATGCTTTGTCAGTTGCAGAGTTTCGCACCCACTCCGGTATCGGTAGAAATCTGGTGGTGGAGTTATTAGAGTATTTTGACCGAATCAGATTTACACAGAGAATTGGTAACCAAAGATCTGTTTTGATGTCTGCTGATGAGCTGTTTTAGTTCAGTCTCTTCTGCTCGGCGCGGCGCAAGCCTTACAGGGTGCAAAGCGGGGTAGTGCTGTGCAGGTTTTGTCTTGCAACCGAGTTTACTTTTTCGATTGCAAAGACAATAAAAGCTGTCCGGCAAACTGCATCAGGTCTTTTTGTCCGTGCACGTATCGCCCGTCAATGTGTACCAGGTAGTTGCCACTGGTTGCTGTGACGACTTCTACCGGATACTGTGCATTCACCAAACCGTTATTCATTTGTCCGCTGGCAGTGTATAGCTCGATTGCCTGGGAGCCTTCGGGGAGTTCGGCAGTGTGATGCTGTCTGTTCCACATGTTTACTTCAACCAGATTACCTGACAGCTGATTGTAAGTTTCGAAGGTGCTGTCAAATATAAGCGATGCGGTTTTTCTGGCAGTAGCATTGGTGTCTGTTTGCAGGGCAATGACGGCAACAGGGATAGGAACATCGCTCGCGTGCTCATAGTACTCGTGCTTTGTCGCGGCGAGTATCTTTGATGTGTAGAAATTTACTATCGGCTGTCTTGCCGTTGGATCAACACTGAATGCAGCAGCTGCAAGTACGTTTCTTTTTAGTCGTCCAGTGCTGTTTTTGTCCCAGGGCTTTGCCGTGTTTTCTATCGCTACCGAAAGCAAATCATTGCGTTTTTCACGAGCAAGATCGGGGAAGGAGTCCGGGTCTATAATCTGGATTGAGTCTCTGGGTGGCTTTTTAAAAGCCAGTGAGACTGCTTCATCAGAGTTGGCTCGTTGCTTTAGTTCATCGATGAACCGCTCGCCTTCTTTGTATACAAACTCGAGGTTTTTGAAACTGCGACTCTGTAAATACTGTAGTGCAGGGTCTTCCTGTGAGCTTGAATCAAACATATATCTGTTAAGATGATTGAATGCTGTTTTGCAGCCAAGTGCCTTGCAGATATTTCTTGTCTGCCATTGTGCATGACCCTCAACCACGGCGGACTTGGCGAATACTTCCTGATACGACATCGAGTTTTGATCGAAAGCCGCGTATTTTAGATCGTCGGACGCATGCACCAGTTCATGCACCAGCAATGCCTGCAGTGCGCCTTTGGGAGCAATCTGGTGGTCCAGGTATTTTCCAATATTTTTGTCGTGCAAAAGAATCTGCTTAACCGAAGGCGAGTAAATTGCCAATACTGATTCAGTTTGCAGCGTGAGTATATTGTCTACCAGGCTTTCGGTAAAAAGGTTGTTGCGAAGATCGTGACCCAGAGCATGCATAAGACTGGTTTTGGCATGTACGGCAATACCCTCAGTGTCCGTTACTCGTAAGCCAACATGCGAAAGGTCGACTCCCAGCTTTTCACCGACTGAGCTGCGAGCTTCATGGAACCACTGCTGAACCGGCAGTTCCGGATTTGCTGTCAATATCTGCTGTTGTGGATTGCTCTCTGCTACGACCACAACGGGCAAGGCTTTCGCCGGTGCCAAGCCACCCTCGGGTTCAGCAGTTGTGTTCGCACATCCGCTGATCAGCGTAGTGCCAATTGCGAGAGCGAAGATCACTCGAAATGGATGGAATTGTTGTAGCATTGAAACTGCGCTTATAGTTGTTTTTTCAATTACGCGATGCGTGAATGCCGCCAGCGCTAAAGTTCGGGGATTTTTCCGTCCCTACTCAAAGCTATCGTTCCGATTTGGTAGTTGCTTGATGCGCCTGATCACATAACTGAACCAGGTGGGCAAAAAACCTTCACACACCTCATATATAGTGAAGAATCCCGTGTTTCGCCGAAGAAAAAGCGCCAGAATCAGCGCTCCAGTGAAGTTGACTAGTAAACAAAATTCTGAACTTGCGAGAGCGACACTGCTCCCGACCAGATTTTCAGGTTTACTTCCGGGACAGGCCTGGGAGAATTCGCTTAAGGCGCGCTGCCATCAAAAGCGCCAGCAGCCATTGAAACTGTGCGCTGCCTCCCCCGGAATTTTCAGTAGTTGTTGTGGTGGCAGCTGTGGTCACCGGTGCTGCTGTCGCAATCGGTGCTGCTTCAAGGTTTTTGAGTACATCGGTACTGATAACACTGACCAGCTGCACTTCGTTATCGGATAGGTTTGAATCGGGTTGTGAGGAGCTTGCGATTGCGAATAGCTGGGCGAAGCTATCTACGCTCAGAGTCAGTGCTGTAAACGATACGGTTGTATTGGTGCCAGCAGGTAGTTCTTCAGTTTCACATCGAACACTCTCCTCTTCTGCCGTGCAGATATCGCTCGACTGAAATTGTAGGGAGGCTGGAAGCAGAACACTGAGTATTGGTGTAGTGGCTGCTGTATCCGTACTGTTGTTAGCCAGCGTCAGTGTGTAGGTAATTTGATCACCCACCAGTACCTGGGTGTTATCCGCTTCAATAAGCACTGCCAGGTCTATAGTCTCGTCTGCAACAGGAGTTGTTACAGGCTCAGGTTCGACGGGCACGGTAATAAGCGGTTCCGTAACGATGGTAACGGCAGTGTCAGTGTTGTTACTGTTGTCTGAGTCCGGCTGATCCGCGTTAACAGTGGCAGTAACTTCATGGGTATCTGCAATAGCGTTCTCTGCACTAAAGCCAAATTCTATAGATGAGCCCGGTGCAAGCTCGGTGAGTTCACAACTGAGTTCATTGTCTGCAGTCACGATGCACGAATCACTGGCAAAATCGCTGAATCCAGGTGGAAAAGCGATAGTGACAACAGCATTGGTAGCGATGACGTCATCGGATAAGTTACTGGCTACCAGTGAATAACCCAAAAGATCCCGCGTTGTGACGCTACCTGAGTCAGGAGTGATGCTAAGCGCAAGATCTACAACCTGAACCGGATCTACCACTGCGTCATCGATACTCTCTATTGTTAAGCGGGTCCAGCGACCACGTGCATAGGCATAGGCGTCGCCTTCAGGAATCAGTCCATTCGATACCGCAATCGACTCGACAGCTATCAAAGCGCCTTCAGAAATAGTGATGTTTTCAAATGTATGTAGCTGCTCTTGGAAATCTACATTGGTGGGTTCATTAATACCGGCGCCTAGCACTTCTCCATCAACCAGGAAGCGGAATTCACCGTCACCATCTGTTTCACCTAAGGCTGTGATGGTGACATCGTAAGTGCCTGTGGGGTTTTCAAACACAGTGGTGGCACGCCCGAACTTGTCGCGATACTCTTCAATAGCAGCATTGATTGCCAGCGCATTCACACCATTGTGGCGATAGTACGGCACTTCACCAGCATTAATATTTTCGAAATCAGTAACTGCCTGGTATGTGAAGGTCTCTGCCCATAGCGCATTGCTTGTTAGAAGGGCCAAGGCTAAAGCGGTAGATTTTGCTGCGAAACGCATTGCGACTCCAATACAGAAGGTTCTGGTATAAATGGTTCTGGTCATCAGTACTTAGGCGTCAAAATAGCGTTAAACTTGACCCGTGAATGACAGAGAATTGACCTGGTGTGTTTATGACAGAATCTAAAGAGCGCTCAGTTCAGCTGGCGCTGGGTATACTGCATCAACGTTTTGGTGACCGGTTTCTCACAGGAGCCTCAAGCCGCGAACAGCATGCGCACACCACAACCTACCTGAAAAACCAGCCACCCGATGCGGTTGTGATGGCGCAGTCTGCAGAAGATGTGGGTTGGGTTGTAAAGGTATGTGCTGAGCACAACTGCCCGGTAATCCCGTTCGGCGCAGGATCCTCGCTCGAAGGGCAGCTCAACGCACCCGCAGGTGGCATATCCATCGACTTATCGTCAATGAATAAAATTCTTCGCGTTGATACAGAAGACCTAACGGTTACTGTGCAGCCTGGGGTATGCCGCATCGCGCTTGACGAGCATTTGCGAGACACCGGGTTATTTTTCCCCATAGACCCGGGAGCCGATGCCAGTATCGGGGGAATGGCATCTACCCGTGCCTCAGGCACCAACGCCGTCAGATACGGCACAATGAAAGACAATGTATTAGGTTTAAAAGCGGTGATGGCAGATGGACGAGAGATCACCACCGCCAGTCGGGCCAAAAAAACATCGGCGGGTTACGACTTAACCCGGCTCATGGTGGGTGCTGAGGGCACGCTTGGAGTGATTACTGAACTCACACTGCAGTTGTACGGACGTCCGGAGACTATTGTTGGCGGGGTGTGTAATTTCCCTGATATAAAATCGGTGTGCCAGGCCACTATACAAACTATTCAATACGGTTTGCCTATAGCGCGTATCGAGATGCTGGATGAAATGCAGGTGCGTGCCTGTAATGCGTACTCCAAGTTAAGCCTGGCTGAAAAACCGACCCTGTTCGTAGAGTTTCATGGCAGTGAATCTTCAACGCGCGAGCAGTCCGAAATCTTTAATGACATCATTCAGGAGTTTGGTGGCAAGGATTTTCAATCGGCAGGCAACCCCGAAGAGCGCAGCAAATTATGGAAGGCCCGGCACGATGCATACTGGGCATCGAGAGCGTTGAGGCCTGGCACTGATGCCATGGTCACTGATGCCTGTGTGCCGATCTCAAGACTTGCCGACTGCGTAGAAGAAACCATCGAGGACATACGCAAGCATAACCTTTTGGCACCCATAGTGGGTCACGTCGGTGATGGCAATTTCCACACTGCGGTGATCATTGATCCCGAAAGCACGGACGAGCTCAAAAGGGCTCAAGATTTTGCCGAACGCCTCAGTCAGCGGGCCATTAGTATGGGCGGTACCTGCACTGGTGAGCACGGAATCGGGCAGGGCAAAAAAGCTTATTTGCGACAGGAACTTGGAGATACCGTCGATTTTATGGCAATGATTAAGCGATCGCTGGACCCGCAAAACATCATGAATCCGGAAAAGATTTTCTAGATATCCGAGGTCAACAGCCTGGATTACTGCTATTAGTGCACAGTAAATTCTTGTGAGTTAAAAGCGACAATCAGCCGTTGGTCTGTTCTGTGACCGGATTCATGCCGCTGGGCGCTGGACCACGCTGCAACTGTCGTGTGTCGCTATCCAATGCTGGATGTTTTCAGGCATGCTGGGGAAATTGAGCGATGGCCGTAAATGACAGAGGCACCCAACAATGATTCTCGATACACCGCAAATTGACCTCGAAGAAGTCGTCGATAATGATCAGGCGCACGTCTGGCATCACCTGACTCAACACAAGCCGTACGAGACGGCCAAGCCCCCGGTGATGATTAGCGGCAGTGGCATTCATGTGAAAAACGCCGAGGGAACCGAGTTCATCGATGCAGTCTCCGGCGGTGTCTGGACGGTCAACGTTGGCTACGGTCGTGAGCGTATAGCCAATGCAGTGCGCGATCAGCTAGTTCAAATGTGTTACTTCGCAGGGTCGGCCGGTAACGTACCTGCTGCAATGTGTGCAAAAAAGCTGATCGAGAAAATGCCGGGCATGAGCCGTGTGTACTATTCCAACTCCGGTTCTGAGGCCAATGAAAAAGTTTATAAGATGGTGCGTCAGCTAGCAGCCATCGAGAATAACGGCGTCAAGCACAAGATCATCTATCGTGATCGCGACTACCACGGTACGACTATCGGCGCGCTGAGTTCCTGCGGGCAGTCTCAACGTAAAGATCAGTATGGTCCGTTCGCTCCGGGCTTTGTCATGATGCCTGACTGTTTAGAGTATCGCAGTGCCTACGGCGATGTGGATGACTATGGGGAGCGGGCAGCGCGTGAGCTTGAAACCGTTATTCTTAAAGAAGGTCCTGAAACAGTAGGTGCGGTGGTACTAGAGCCGATCACAGCAGGGGGCGGGGTTATACCTCCGCCTGCGGGCTACTGGGAGACTATTCAGCAGATTTGCAAGCAGTACAACGTGCTGTTGCATATAGATGAGGTGGTATGTGGGTTGGGTAGAACCGGAAAATGGTTCGGCTATCAACACTATGGTGTAAAGCCTGACTTTGTCACCATGGCCAAGGGTCTTGCCAGTGGTTATGCTGCAATCTCATGTACTGTGACTACAGAAGAAGTGTTTGATCGGTTCAAGGCAAACGCCGATGACCCGATGAGCTACTTCCGTGACATCAGTACGTTTGGAGGCTGTGCTTCAGGGCCTGCTGCGGCGCTTGAGAATATACGCATTATTGAAGATGAAAATCTGGTAGAGAATGCAGCCGAGATGGGTGAGTATCTGATGGGACGCCTCAATGAACTCAAAGATAAATACGAGATCATCGGTGATGTCCGGGGTGTCGGTTTGTTTGTTGGGGTCGAACTGGTGGAAGATCGCGTAACGAAAGTGCCGGTGAATGAATCTATTCCAGCAGCGATTGCCGCTGACTGCATGCAGAACGGCGTCATAATTGGCCGCACGAATAGAAGCTTTGAAACTTTTAACAATACATTGTGCTTAAGCCCTGCATTAATTTGTACCAAAGAAAATCTAGATACTATCGTCAATGCAATTGATGCAGCTATTGGCAGAGTTGTAGAAAGCTAGCAGGTGGGCCTCAGAGCCTGTTGCTGAAACTGCGTTATAACGGCGTGTAAGTGAGAGCTACACGCCGTTTTTATTTGTCCGTTTTTATTTGCGTTGCACAGAGTGAGTTGCCATCTCTTGCTTAGTGGGGCTACCTTGAGTCAGGTAGCTGTCAGATCAGGTAGTTGCTAGAAAGGAATATCTTCAAACTCTCTTGGTGGCGCTTCTGTCGGGCCCGGATCACCGGCCTGTTGTCCTGGAGCGTTGCTGGCAGACTGGCCATTTGAGTGGCCTGCGGATTCTATTCGCCAGGCGTCAAGATTGGTGAAGTATCTGTCATTCCATTCACGGCCACGCAGGTTGAAGTGAACGGTAATCTCATCACCTTCATTGCATTCATCAATCAGCTCACATTTGTCTTGTGTTAGCTGGAACTTGATCATTTGAGGGTAGTTGCCTTCGCTTATTTCAATGACGAATTCCCGAGCGCGAAACTTCTCTGATTTTTGTTCTGCATCGAATACTTTGTGTAACTTACCGTCTACCTGAAATGCCATTGTTAGATTACCCGGGATCTTTTGCGGACAAAAATTTTAACTCAAATAGAAGGGCTTGCGAGGGATTTTTTTACCTCGCTTATGTATCAGGTTTGCAGTGAATCCACGGGTCGACTGACGTTGTAAACCGTAAGGCCCTTAGTGATGTTTATATTTGCTCAAGCTCAACCAACGTTCCGCAAAAATCCTTTGGGTGTAAAAAGATAACGGGCTTGCCGTGAGCGCCAATTTTTGGTTTGCCGTCTCCAAGGACTCGTGCTCCCTGGCTGAGCATTTTGTCGATCGCTTTTTCGATATCTTCTACTTCATAGCAAAGGTGGTGAATGCCACCGGAGGGATTTTTTTGTAAAAAACTTTTGATGGGAGAATTCTCCCCCAGCGGTTTCAGTAATTCGATTTTGGTGTTTGGTAGCTCGACAAAAACCGTGGTGACGCCATGCTCAGGCAGATCGGTTGCCTTGGTAACGGTAGCGCCAAGAGTATCGCGGTAGATAGCTGTAGCGGCGTCTAGATCATCAACTGCAATTGCCACATGGTTGAGATTGCCGATCATGAGCTTGCGAACTCAAGAATCGTCTGATCAACATCAAGAGTACTGCCGGGTGTCGCGGTGATCTTTTCAATCTTGCCACTGCGTTCCGCTTTCAATACATTTTCCATTTTCATCGCCTCAACGACTGCCAGTGCATCGCCAGCAGTAACCGTATCACCTTCTTTGACCAGAACACTGACCAGCAAGCCGGGCATTGGTGATAGCAGCAGGCTTGAAGTATCTATCTCCTTACGCTCAGGCATGTAGTGGTGTTTTGCAGCTGCACGGGGTGGTAAAACTTGTAGTGTATTAACGTGCTTTGCGTTGCTGACTTCAATGTTGCCTGAGGTGCGCTTCCATTGCATGACGACATCTTTATCGTCAATTCTTGCACTAAATACCGAGCTGGCAGGACGCCACGTGGTTTCAAGCCGGGTCGTGGTGTCCGAGCCTTTGAGCTCAAAAGTTGAGTCATCCAGTTGCGTGACTTCAAATGGTATTAGTTCACCGGCATCAATCACGACTAATGACTGTGTCGACTCAGGGGTTGCCGGTCTCATTGTGCCACTGATTGCAGCGGCTCTTTGGTTGATCAGAAACTGACTCACTGCGGCTATTGCATGTTGATGCAATCGTTCGGTGGTGTCCGGATCTGTGCGGCTGAATCCCTCGGGGTAGTGTTGTTCAATGAAGTGAGTAGAGAAATCGCCATCGCGAAAATCTTTGTGGTTGAAGAGTGCTGCCAGAAACGGAATATTGGTGGTCACTCCGTCGATCTGATAGCAATCCAGTGCCGTGTTCATCTGTGAGATAGCTACATCGCGAGTCTCGCCCCAGGTAATTAGTTTAGAGATCATCGGGTCATAAAATATAGACACCTCACCGCCCTCTGACACGCCACTGTCTATGCGCACCTCAGGTGTGCTTTGCGGTTCAACGTAGCGTGTGACTCTTCCGGTTGAAGGCAGAAATTCACGTAGCGGGTTTTCAGCGTAGACACGAGCTTCCATCGACCAGCCATTGATACCAATATCACTCTGTGAGTGTTTGAGTTTTTCACCAGCTGCGATATGAAACATCTCTTCGACTAGATCCAGGCCGGTAATCATTTCTGTTACCGGGTGTTCTACCTGAAGACGAGTATTCATCTCGAGAAAATAAAAATTCCGCTGTGCATCAACGATAAACTCAACAGTGCCGGCAGAGTGGTAGCCCACCGCTTTGGCGAGCGCACAAGATTGCTCACCCATAGCTTGTCTGGTGGCCTCATCCAAAAATGGTGAAGGTGCTTCTTCAATAACTTTCTGATGCCGGCGTTGAATACTGCATTCGCGTTCGTTCAGATAGATGGTATTGCCGTGCTTATCTGCGAGCACTTGTATTTCTATGTGGCGGGGTTTCTCAATGAATTTCTCAATGAATATCCGGTCATCACCAAAACTTGATTTGGCTTCATTGGTGGCTCTTTCAAAGCCCTCTCTGCATTCATCGTCGTTGTAGGCAACGCGCATGCCTTTGCCACCACCGCCGGCGCTGGCCTTAAGCATAACCGGATAACCAATGTCTTTGGAGATTGTGATGGCATGCTCAGCGTCTTTGATAATGTCAGTGTGACCCGGAACCGTATTTACATCTGCCTCCATCGCAAGCTTTTTCGAGGTGATTTTGTCACCCATACACTCGATCGCATGCTGGCCCGGACCCACAAAAATAATGTTGTTGGCTTCAAGTGCGGCTGCGAATGCCGAGTTCTCTGACAGAAATCCGTATCCTGGATACACTGCATCAGCACCTGATTGTTTGCAGGCATCAATTATTTTTTCAATACTCAGATAACTTTCAGCAGAGGCAGCGGCGCCGATATGTATGGCTTCGTCTGCGCTGCGTGTGTGCAGAGCATGAGTGTCTGCATCTGAGTAAACAGCTACTGTCGAGATTCCCATTTTCTTTGCGGTTCGCATAGCGCGACAGGCTATCTCACCGCGATTGGCAATTAGTATTTTTGAAAACATAGGTGTTGATTGCCTGGTTGCTTTAGTTCTGGCAGCAGTAACTGAATTTATGGTTGTTGATTGAGATAGATTTAACTAAGTTAAAGCGGCAAGTTATCGTGCTTGCGCCACGGATTTTCAAGCTGCTTGTTGGCAAGCATATCCAGAGATCTGCAAATGTGCATTCTGGTGCCGTCTGGTCTTATGACATCATCAATGTAGCCGCGACTAGCGGCAACAAAAGGGTTGGCAAACTTATCACGGTACTCATTCGTGCGCTGTTCTATTTTTTCGTCGTCGCCAATGTCTTTTCTGAAAATAATCTCTACGGCGCCTTTTGCACCCATCACTGCAATTTCAGCATTGGGCCATGCCAGATTCACGTCGCCGCGCAGATGCTTGGACGCCATAACGTCATAAGCGCCACCGTAGGCCTTGCGTGTGATGACGGTGATTTTGGGTACAGTGCATTCTGCATAGGCAAACAAGAGCTTTGCTCCATGTTTAATGATGCCACCGTACTCCTGAGCGGTGCCTGGCAGGAAGCCCGGTACATCAACGAATGTTACAATAGGAATATTAAATGCATCGCAGAAGCGCACAAATCGTGCGGCCTTGATTGATGACTTGATATCAAGACAGCCCGCCAGTACTAACGGTTGATTGGCAACAATGCCTACGGTTTTGCCGTCCATTCGTGCCATGCCGATAATGATATTTTTGGCGTAGTCCGGTTGGATTTCAAAGAAGTCATTGTCATCAACTACTTTAATAATCAGTTCATGGATATCGTAGGGTTGATTGGGGTTTTCCGGTACCAATGTCTCGAGTGACGGCTCGCGTCGATCAATGGGATCATGGCATGGACGCACGGGTGGTTTTTCGCGATTGTTCAGTGGCAGAAAGTCGTAGAAGTCTCGCAGCGACTGCAGTGCGTGCAATTCATTGTCAAAGGCAATGTCGCACACACCGGAGACCGTTGCATGGGTTTCAGCACCGCCAAGTTCTTCATGGGTGACTTCCTCATGAGTTACAGTTTTAACAACTTCTGGTCCGGTGACAAACATATAAGAAGTGTCACGCACCATAAAAATAAAATCAGTGATGGCAGGTGAGTAGACTGCACCGCCTGCACATGGACCCATAATCATTGATATTTGTGGAACCACACCGGATGCTGTGACGTTGCGTTGAAATACTTCCGCATAGCCGCCGAGCGATGCAACGCCTTCCTGTATGCGTGCGCCGCCTGAGTCGTTAAGACCGATGACCGGCGCGCCTGCTTTCATGGCCTGATCCATAACTTTGCAGATTTTTTCTGCATGCGCTTCAGAGAGTGAGCCTCCAAAGACCGTAAAATCCTGACTGAAAACGAATACTAACCGACCGTTGATCGTACCCCAACCTGTGACGACACCGTCACCTGGAATCTTTTGCTCCTGCATGCCAAAGTCAACGCAACGATGTTCAACAAACATATCAGACTCTTTGAAGCTGTCTTCATCGAGTAGTACTTCCAGTCTTTCACGAGCAGTCAGTTTACCGTTGGTATGGTGTTTTTCTATCCGCGCTGTGCCGCCTCCCAACCGAGCAGCTTCGCGTCGTTCAAGTAGTTGCTGATCGTTCGATTGCATTGTTATCTGCCATTGGTAGGGTTGTGTAAAGCGTGAGGATAGAGTGAAAACTTAAATACAGTGCACAGAGATCGGTGCAATTTCACCGGTGCTGGTAACTGTAGTAAAATTGAAGCGGATCGGCATCGCTGTGGCTTGTATAGCACCTAGCTTGATCGCGGGTAGCCGATATGACTCAACGAGTCGGTAATCTCGTCAAGAATAACCGGATCGTCGATGGTGGCGGGCATTGCCCACTCGGCGCCATCGGCTATTGCACGCATTGTCGCCCGCAGTATTTTCCCAGAACGTGTCTTTGGCAGTCGCTTGACTACTGTCGCGCTTTTAAATGCAGCAACGGGTCCGATCTCGCTGCGTACTTTACTGACCACTTCCGTACAGATGTCTTGTTCACTTCGATCACAACCGGAGTTCAGCACCAGCATGCCCAGTGGCACCTGTCCTTTTAAACTGTCAGCAACACCAATCACTGCACACTCGGCAACATCCGGATGGTCTGCCAGTACTTCTTCCATAGCGCCGGTAGATAGTCTGTGTCCTGCAATGTTGATGACATCATCAGTGCGTGACATCACGTACGCATAGCCGTCTGAATCTATGTAGCCAGCGTCACCAGTCTCATAGTGGCCAGGGTAGTTGGTAAAGTAAGATTCTTTATAGCGATCCGGGGCGTTCCAAAGGGTTGGAAAAGTGCCAGGTGGTAAAGGTGATTCAATCACCAACGCGCCGATATCCCCGGGCTTGCACTCAGCGCCATTGGTATCCACAGCTTTTAAATGGTAGCCAGGTGCAGGTTTAGTTGGTGAGCCTGGCTTGATCGGCAACAGTTCAACACCTGCACAGTTGGTGCAAATAGACCAGCCGGTCTCTGTCTGCCACCAATGATCTATGACTGGCACATTGAGCTTTTTTTGCGCCCAGTCTAAGGTATCCGGATCGCAGCGTTCACCGGCAAGAAACAGATACCTTAAAGACGACATATCATACGATTTTAAATATTCGCCTTTAGGATCTTCTTTCTTAATTGCCCGAAACGCCGTGGGTGCAGTGAATAGCACACTTACCTTATGTTCTGATATCACTCGCCAGAAAGCGCCAGGGTCTGGCGTGCCGACAGGTTTGCCTTCATATAAAACGGTGGTGTTACCGTGAAACAGTGGTGCATAAACGATATATGAATGACCCACTACCCAACCGACATCTGATGCAGCCCAGTAGACGTCACCCGGATTCACATCGTAAATATTCTTCATAGTCCACTTTAAAGATACGATGCTACCGCCCGTATCTCGAACCACACCCTTTGGTGCACCGGTAGTGCCGGATGTATAAAGTATGTAGAGCGGGTGGTTTGCATTGACGCTCACGCAGTCGACTGGTGCAGACTCAGCTTCAGTTTGTTGCCAGTCTGAGTCACGGCCTGGAACCAGTGACGCGATGGCTTCTTTTCTTTGCCATACAAAACAGTGGGACGGTTTGTGGCTGGCTAGTTCGATAGCCAGATCGAGTAATGGCTTGTACTCAACGATACGCCCGGGTTCCATTCCGCACGATCCTGCCAGTATGACCTTCGGTTCACAGTCATCTATTCTGACGGCAAGTTCTTTGGCGGCAAAGCCACCGAACACAACACTGTGGACTGCACCAATACGCGCGCAGGCGAGCATCGCGATGGCCGCTTCCGGAATCATTGGCATGTACACTATGACACGGTCGCCAGCCACAACTCCTTGTGCTGCCAGCATGCCGGCTACTTTTGCGACTCGTTGTTGTAGCTCGGAGTAGGTAATCGACGCCGACTGATCGGTGACGGCACTGTCGTAGATTATGGCCGCCTGCTCACCACGACCGTTTTCAATGTGCAGATCCACAGCGTTGTAGCAGGCATTAGTCTGGCCGTCCGGAAACCAGCGGAAGAAAGGTGCATCTGAACCGTCCAGAGCTATCGAAGGAAATGTATCCCAATGGATGTCGCGAGCTATATCCAGCCAAAAACCTTCTTTATCAGAGACCGATTGGTCATACAGCTCTTGATATCCAGACATGCGCCCAAGCTCGAGTAAATACCGTATTGTCTCAACTTCCGACTGCGCACACAATCAGCAGCGGTTGTAAAAGTCGCGCTATATGCTAGATACAAAGTTTGGTATTTGGTGTAAAATTGATATGTCATCAAATTTCGCCATGGCAGTTATCGAAGTGAAACTTTGTTACCGATAAGCTATTGAATTGACAAATAACTTAACAATAGGTAACAATTTGGGTTGGACTGCGCGGATTCGCGTGTCTTGCGTGCGGCTTAGGCCAATCGGTATACAGGCGATACTATAAAAGCTGGGATCGGCGAGCCAGTCCGCTGCCCCAGTCAAGAATAATAAAACCGGGAGTGAAGACATGGCAAAAGGGCAATCGCTACAAGAACCCTTCTTGAATACCCTCCGCAAGGAACGGGTCCCTGTGTCTATCTATTTGGTCAACGGTATCAAGCTACAGGGGCAAATCGAGTCTTTCGATCAGTTTGTTGTGCTTTTGAAAAATACCGTGAGTCAGATGGTTTACAAACATGCGATCTCAACCATAGTGCCAGCAAGGGCTGTGAAGATGGCACCACCGGTTGCAGAAGAAGCTGAAACCGCTGAGAGTTAGAATCCCGCTACTTCGAACCGTGGTGCGCTTTGTTTGATCGGTTAGAAATTGGCAATGACTGCATTATCGTCAACGTCGAGCTACAAGGCGAGGAAAGTTATCCGGGTGAGTTTTTTGAGCTGGTGAACTCCACTCAGGCGAATGTTGTAGGTACCACTTCGGTTAAAATTCGTAATCCGCACCCACGATATTTTTTAGGTACCGGTAAGGCCGAAGAAGTGGCTGAACTGGTGCGTGATTCTGGCGCTAATCTCGTTATTATTGAGCAGTCGTTATCTCCCAGTCAGGAACGCAATCTTGAGTCGCTGCTGAAGTGCCGAGTGCTTGATCGGGCTGGATTGATTCTCGATATCTTCGCCCAGCGCGCACGCTCTTTTGAAGGTAAATTACAGGTCGAGCTGGCACAACTGGAGCATTTGTCTACGCGGCTGGTGCGTGGCTGGACACACCTTGAGCGCCAGAAAGGCGGGATTGGTCTGCGAGGTCCGGGTGAAACCCAGCTGGAGACTGACCGGCGCTTGATTGGAGTCAGAATCAAGACCATCAAAAAGCGCTTGCAGCGGGTCGACTCCAGACGCGAGCAGGGGAGGCGTAATCGTAAAAAGAATGAAATGCCAACAGTATCCCTGGTGGGTTATACCAATGCCGGTAAGTCGACCTTGTTCAACCGGTTAACCAACTCCTCGGTCTACTCAGCGGATCAGCTGTTCGCAACACTCGACCCCACGATACGCAAGCTGGAATTAAA
>CAZQKJ010000008.1:0-26898 GCA_964593315.1 uncultured Granulosicoccaceae bacterium | reverse complement strand
GAGATGACATTGAAAAAGAACTCGGCGACTACAACCCTGCAGATATCACAACCGACCTTTATCACGCTGCAGATACAGACGACCACCTATCAAAAATCCTGTACACGGATATCAAGAGCTATTTGCCTGGCGACATACTGGTCAAGGTAGACCGGATGAGCATGGCCAACTCGCTCGAAACACGTGCCCCGATACTCGATTATCGGGTGGTCGAGTATGCGGCGACCATACCGGCAAACCTGAAACTCAAAGACAAAGAATCCAAATACATCCTCAAGAAAACTATGGAACGTTTGTTGACAGATGAAACTCTTTACAGAAAAAAGATGGGTTTCTCCGTACCACTGGCCAACTGGCTGCGCGAAGAAATATTTACAATCGCAGAGACAAAGCTGTTTGCAAGTAACAACGGGCTATCACAGTTCTTCAACCCGGCAGAGGTAAAAAAGATCTGGGATCAACACCAAAACGGTGAACGTGACTACTCCAGTGAGCTCTGGAGCATGCTGGTGTTTGAATTATGGTGGGAGGAATACATGCTCTAGACGGTATCATTGCCAGTCAGCATGTAGTCTATTCTGATAACAGCGCACCACCCTCATTCAAAAGATACAATGACAGACAAAATAAAAATCCTGCACCTGACCTATCACATGGGTATCGGCGGTACCGAACAGGTAATTTATCAGCTGGTTAACAACGCTGATTCAACTTTGTTCGATAACTCTATTGCCTGCATCGAAGGTGAAGTGGGACCCATCGGCCAGAAGTTACAGCAAGCTGGCACCACATTTCATGTACTCACGCGAGTGCCAGGCTTTGATACTGCGCTGATCAAAGCCATCCGGCAGTTGTTAAAAGATCATCAAATCGACATAGTCCATTGCCACCAATACACGCCCTATGTCTACGGCGTATTGGCATCCATGTTCACCGGCACTAAGGTGTTTTTTACGGAACACGGACGCTTTCATCCAGACAGATACAGCTGGAAAAGAAGAATGGTCAATCCGTTACTGGGTACGACCACTCACACTATCACAGCCATTTCAGAAGCCACAAAAGACGCACTCGCGCATTACGAATGGTTCCGTAGTGGTGCCATCAAGGTCATCTACAACGGCATTGAGTCGCAGGAGCCGGTGGAGGGGTTGCGGCAATCGAGAGAATTTCAGCTAACAGAAGATCACCTCGTTCACGGCACCATCACAAGATTTGACACCATCAAAAACCTGCCAATGATGATCAATGCGTTTGCGAGCTTGCACAAGACCCATCCGCATTCAAGGCTTCTGTTGGTTGGCGATGGTGAAACCCGACCCGAGATGGAAGCATTGGTTGCTAGCCTCGGCATTCAAGATGCCGTGATATTTACGGGTTTTCAGACAGACACAATAAAATATATGTCTTTGATAGATGTTTATGTGCTGTCTTCTTTCAGCGAGGGCACATCAATGACACTACTCGAAGCTATGTCACTATCAAAATGCTGTGTAGTGACAGCAGTGGGCGGTAACGTTGAGATTATTAACGACCGCAGCAATGGCCTTGTGGTTGAATCCGACAACACTAAAATGCTGGTCGACGCATTGAAATCACTTGCGGACGATTCACAATTACGTCAACAACTGGGGGCAGCTGCCAAAGCATCCTTTGATGAAAAGTTCGACCTGGATCAGATGATCCAGGCTTTCAAGCTTTTGTATCAGGCAGCTGCTAAGAAGCCTTCCGGGCGTACTGGTTAGCAGCGTATGCGGCTGCGCTACCAATAGTATTACCTGCTCTCTGGGTACCTCTTGCAGGTGCCGTGGTGACTCCAGACTCAGCTTCTAATACAGATGCAGTTGCAGATTCTGCAGCCATTGCACCTGCAACCAGCGGGCCTTGAGGCACCAGAACATCAGAACCAGTTGGATCGCGATCCTGCACTTCCTGCATAGCATCAGACTCCTGATCCTGTTTCCAGCGATAGATCGATTCGATCAGGCCGAATCTTGCCTTTTCTTTCTTGCTCTCAAGGCTATATTTGCAAAAACCGATAAGCAGTATGAAATACAGTATTTCCAGCACCTGGAGATCGAGAAACAAGGCAATGCAGTAGAAACCGACAAACATACCGTTGACCAAATCGTCCAGGTAATCTCTTTTATGCCCGTTCGCATATTTTTTAGTCGGATCCGGCTTGCTGAATACATTCTTTAAACGCATCCACAAAAAGTACAGATAGATCAGTGCTGATGCGATACCGGCAGAGGCACCAATTTGAACAAAGGTATTGTGCGCCACGTGAGGCCTTGAATCATGATACTCCGGGAAAGCCTTCATAAAGTTGCCCGATCCCACTCCAAGCAACGGATAATCTCTCATGATCTGTAAGCCAACCTGCCACGAAATAACACGCGGATCGATCGCTTTATCCCCAATTTCAGGAGAGTCATCAGTGTTTTCGATATACGCTCTTGCACGCTCCTCTTCCTCAGCAGAGACAGTACTGTTAATCCGGTCAAGCATATTACCGCCCTGATCAACGACTGCAACAACCAGAGCCACTACCAGAACGACAGACGCTTTTTTACTGTAGCTTCTGAAAAAGATATAGATACAGACGATACTCAGTGAGAACAACCCACCACGTGAACTCGTCAGGAACAACGCGTGCCAGCTAAGTGGGATGGCAAGCCACAATCCATAGCGGATCCACCGGTTGCTGGTACCGATGGACAAGTAATAGAGAATCGGGGTAAGCAACACAAACAGCATGGCAAAATAGTTTTCATCGTAGTACGCACCCCACGGACCGTTGAGTCGCCCGTTGTCACCAAAGCGCCACAACTCACCAGTAAAGTAGATCTCGTTCGCCCAAAGGGTGTAGTAGAAGAAAATCGCCGCAATGGTTGTGATTAAAAATATCAGCTTGAAGCGGGTATCAATTAACAAGGTTGCCATGAAGAACATCAGCATGATCTTGTTGATAACCACAACAATTTCACTGGAGGTCAGAGGCAATCTTAAAATATGGTCGTATTCTTCAAAATTGGAGAAAGCATGCGACAGGTTTACACACGCCAGCATTAACATCATCAACAAATTGGGCCACTGAACCAACCGGCGCCAATCGACCTGCCGGGTTGCGGTCGCGAGAACCAACCCCACCAGCGTCGCGAGCGTAATGTACAGCGAGGATCGGCTGTTACCAAAATCATGAGGAAACAGGGACTTTATCTGCCCTACAGCCAGGATGTAGTAAAAAACCACACCGAGCCACGGGGAAACGATCGCCGTCAGACAGCTTAATAGTGTAAATAGGACTACTGGAAGGGTCATAATTTCACCAAGTATTTTTACAAGTCAACATTGGGTGCATCTCAGAAAAGCTCGATGCGCAAAATGTCCAATGTGAACGGTTTCTCTATTTCGCTCGCGAATATCTGAATTCGGCTGACATCATCTATATCCAATTCACGCTTCGGTGATGAGCCTTGACCCATCTGGACTAGGCTTTCCAGAGGGACCCGTAATTCGTTTAAACCCGGCAAAATCGAGAACGACCGATTATAGCGATCTGAATACCGATTATTATGCAGTCGGTCCTCAATTCGCAATTCAATTTGTCGATTGTGTTGCAGAGAATTGAAAACTTTTACGCGTAACACTTCATATTGGCTCCACTGCCCACCGTCTTCGTGAAAGATCACACCGCTGTACTTCGCCTCTCCAAACAGCACCCTTAGAGACTTTCCACCGCCGTCCTGGCCGTGAACCGCCAACTGTGTGGATGCCGCTCCAACCAGCTCTAGCTTGTTGTGCGAAAACGGTTGATCAAATACTCGCACTACCGGTAGTGGAGGTCGAAAGAAATCAAAACCCACAAGAACAAGCAGCGAACGTGACGCAATGAACAGAAGTACAATTGCCATCAGCAACGCCGTAAGCGATGCGCGCCATCTGCCGGATACCCAGAGAGTACGCGACCAATAAGCCAGGTAGCCCGCCAACATGCCACCAATATCCAGCACAAAGTCTTTAACAGAGGCAGTTCTTCCGTCTATGCCAATCTGAATCCATTCCACCATTAGTCCAAGCAAGACCAGACAAACTGTGCTCAACAGCACCGCTCGGACAATTTGCTCCTTAAATACTGCTCTCAGCTGCCGCAACACCAGAAAGCCCAAAATGGCAAACAATGCAAAATGACCGAAATTCTGCAGTGCGGAGGAAGTAAGATTGTCAGATGGTAGTGCTACCGTCAGCAGTAAAACAACACTGCCGAGCAGCAAGGCGGCCAACACCAGGAATGATCTGGTCATGCCAGTAAGGTATTTATTCACAGAGTCAGTGTTACCGTTTTGCTTCACTGGCTTCTATATACCGGATAGTGCTGTGACAATGAGAAGGCTCCGGAGTTGCCGGCTTCCCCGGTGAGAGAGCAAGTAATGAGTGCACAGAGTCACCTGCAAAATGTGCTGCAAGAGAAGACAAAACACAGCACAGTATGAATTGAAAGGTAAGAAAAGGCGCAAAGTAAAAACGAATCAACTTAACACATCGTGACATTCACAATCAGTTGTGACAAATTTTTTCTGAATTATCGATACTGATAGCACAACAAAAAGCCATAAATTTTGTATAACACCCGTCGCGCGATTTGAGCGTGAAACTACGACCTGACACAAGAATAAATGAAACCAGTTAACGTACAAGTCTCACGGCTTCAAAAAGGTAGCAATTTTGTCCGTTTTGGCGTGCCGTTTCCGAAAGGTGCCGTGAACCCAGGCGACCATCTGGCATTTTATGCCAGTGATGACACTCCTGTGAAGTCTGTACTTACTCCTACTGCGCACTGGAATGATGGCAGTACCAAATGGTGCCTTGCGAAACTTTCTCTAGTGACAGGCACTACAGATTCAGAAACGCTAACACTTAAGGCCGCTCAGTCCACAATCGACAGTAGCGCATCTCTGGTGTTGGCGGAGGAATCAAACGACCAGATAAAAATAACGAGTGGTAAGGCAGAAATAGCATTCTCGAAATCAACGCCACAGGTTTTTCCAACGGTGCACTTCGACGGCAAATCGGTGTGGAAAAAGAATCATAACTACCCGGTACTGACAGCGTCAGATGGCAGCCACAGCGATCTCACCATCGACAGCATTAAGCTCGCGACCAATGACGGTATTTCAGCCAGTTGCGTCATAGAAGGCAGCTACCTGGTACAAGAAGGCACACAACTGAATGCAAAATTCACCTTTGAGATTCTGCCGGATGCAGAAATAGCCCTGTCCTGTGTACTCCACAATCGACAACGTGCTGCACACCCAGGCGGTATCTGGGACCTCGGCGATCCGGGCTCGATATTATTTAAAGATTTTTCACTGGTTATCGAAACCGATACCGAATCCGCTGGCCGTTTAAAACCTTCAAAAAGTAGTGAATGGATAGAAGGCACAAATGCCTTGACCTTGTTTCAAGCCTCCAGCGGCGGCAAGCAGTGGGACTCACCAGTGCATGCCAATGCAGACGGAAAAGTATGCAACAAATTTAAAGGCTATAAAATACTGACCGGCAATGAAACCCTACTAGAAGGGGATCGCTCAGAACCGACTCTGGAAATCGTATCCGGGAACAATATTTCCACATTGGCAGAAGTAAAGAATTTCTGGCAAAACTTCCCCAAGAGCATTGATATTGATGCCACCCGCTCAGCAATCGGATTGTTTCCACAACACCATGGAGACCTGCATGAGCTGCAAGGCGGAGAGCGCAAAACACATACTGTGTATTTTCGCTTCCAAACCACTCAACAAATTGCAGACCAGGCTACGGATCAACTAGCAGATCAGACTACCCAACACAGGCTCTCTGCGCCACTCGCTGTTGTTGAACCATCAGCGTACCGTGAAGCAGGCGTGATTCGATATTTTAATCATGAATTGCAGAACACAGGTTATGAAAACCTGATTACTCTTTCAATGGATAAAGACAAAGGCTTTTTTGCTAAACGTGATCAGCTCGATGAATTCGGTTGGCGCAACTATGGCGAGGTCTATGCTGATCACGAAACAGCCTTTCACACTGGTGAAAAGCCGTTTGTCTCGCACTACAATAATCAATACGATTGCATATGGGGATTTGCTAGACAGTTTGCACTGACTGGAAATCCACACTGGTATCAGCTGATGTCAGAGTTAGCCGAACACATACTGGATATCGATATCTACCGTACATCAGACGATCGCGCCGAGTACAACAACGGCCTGTTCTGGCACACGGATCACTATGCACAAGCTTGTACTGCAACGCATCGAACCTTCTCTGCCACCCAGGTCAACTCTGACGGCAGGGCATGCACCGGTGGAGGCCCGGGACCACAACACTGCTACAGCAATGGACTGGTGTACTACTACTACATGACAGGCTGCGAGGAAGCCAAAGAAGCAGTACTTGGTTTGGGAGAATGGATACACAACTACTTCGAAGGCACGGGCAGTGTTATCGAAGCCGCCAAAAAAACACTGCAAGAAGACACTAAAAACTTCATTAGCACCTGCAAGGGCGCAAAGGTATTCAGATACACCTACCCAATGGATCGAGGTACTGGCAACTACATGAGAACCCTGATGGACTGCTACGAGATCTCAGGGGAAGCAAGGTACCTGCACCGGGTAGAGCGAATTATAAATAATACAGCTGGCCCGACTGACGAGATAGACGTCAGAGGCTTTGAAGATGTCGAAAACACATGGTTCTACGTGATTTTTTTGCAGGATGTAATTCGCTATCTTGATCTAAAACGAGATCTCGACCAGATGGATAACAACTTCTACTACGCGCGTGCCACATTGCTACACTATGCAAAATGGATGGTTGCAAACGACAAGCCTTACCTTCACAGCGCCGACAAACTGGATCATCCCAATGCAACCTGGGTGGCTCAGGAGCCGCGTAAGGTTCAAGTGCTGTATGCAGCCTACAAATACGCACTCAAAGACAGATCTGCGTTTCTTGAAAAAGCAAAATTCTTCAGAGACTATTTCATTGAAGAGCTGAGCAAAACAGACACCCTGCATTACGCTCGAATCCAGGTATTACTGTTACAAAATCACGGACCCAGCTCAATGTTAGATATGGACAGCCTGCCATACCCGGGCGTGCGAGATATCGGCATACCCAATCAAACTGAAAGCACCGCTCATGGTAAGCCGGAGTGCTTCCATACACCTGCAACTCATCTTAAATATATAGCGGGCAATTGGGTTACCAGTATCTGTAAATTCAGAATTGGCAAAGAACTGCGCTGGATAAAGACTCGCGCCAGCTAGACTGCCAAAATACAACAACAATCGATAGATGACATGAATACTGACCCAATCAAAGTCCTGCACTTTATTTGCTCCACTGGTTTTTATGGTGCTGAGAAGTGGATTCTTGCACTGGCTAACAATAGTGATCGACAGCTTGTCACTTCCGAACTGGTTGTTACACGAGAATCAGAAGACCACGATCTGCAGTTAGTCAGAGATTTTGATGCGCTGGGCCTAACCAGTCATGAAGTGGAAATGAAGGGGCGCTTTGACATTCGCGGCATCAGGTCGCTTGCCAAACTAATCAAACAACACAACATCGACATTCTGCACTCGCACGGTTATAAGTCAGATATTCTTGGCATTGCTGCAGCAAAAATGGCAGGCATCAAATGCATAAGCACACCGCATGGTTTTGAAAAAACCAATGACCGTAAGCTCGAGCTCTTTATCTCAGCTGGATGCAGAACATTTAAGTACTTCGACTACGTGGCACCGCTTTCTAGAGAACTCTATGCAGACGTAGAAAGATATAAAGTGCCAGATGAAAAAATTGTTTATATCCGCAATGGCGTCGACTTAAAAGATGTTAACTACAGACTTCCTGCAGAAAACCCTGTGGTAAGAGACGAAGACAATGGTATCAATTTGCCGGAAAGCAAAACTATTGGCTTCATCGGTCAGATGATTGACCGTAAAAACGTCACTCACTTGCTGGATGTTTTCGAACAGTTATCCGAATCCAGTAGCGGACTGAAACTCGTCTTGCTCGGAGACGGCATCAGCCGTGAAAAGTACGAAAAATACGCCAGCGAACTAAACTGCCGTGACAAAATCTCTTTCATGGGTTTTCAGAATGACCCAATGTCCTACCTTCAGAAATTTGATCTTTTTGTTATGTGTTCAACTCTGGAGGGAATCCCGAGATGCCTTATGGAGGCAATGGCAGTAGGAGTTCCAGTGGCAGCCTACGACATACCTGGCGTTAACCAGTTACTGGAACACGAAAAAACCGGACTGCTCGCTACACTGGGGAATAAGCAAGAGCTGAAACAATGCTGTAAACGGCTCTTATGGGATGAGGTACTGGCCAATGATATTTCGCGTGCTGCTGCAGCACATATCGATTCCAAGTTTTCAGCCAGAAGAATGGCGCAGGAATATACTGATCTGTACTACGAGCTGATGCAGCGCAATCAGGATTTCACACCCAAACCTGAAGCTGCCTAAACACCCAAACTACGCTTATCGCAATTCGCTCTACGGCAGGTTGCGCACCAGATGAGGACCAATGGTGTTAGCAACCACCAACGGTAACCGCTGCCATGCAGAGATAGCCATCTTATACTTCGGGTTATCAGGGTTTAGTTCGGGTAACTCATCAGAGTCACTTAACCAATAGTGCCAGTATAACGGGTGCTCAATCGCACCCCACTGCTTCTTATACTTATGGGTACTGGCTCCGATAGTAGATCTTCCAAAATCAAAAAACTCATAACCCTGTTCTATAGCAAGACTGAGGATTTTCCGATACATATACATATTCGCACCGAGCGGATTAGCTTTTCGCAGACTGGACGCCCATGGAATTTCGAGCTTGTCTTTGTACCCAAGTAAAAAACCCGCCGCGACAGCTCTGCCTTCATGCCGAACCAATGTAATCCTTGCCTTCTCCGGGAAGAGATCAAGAATACTGGCAAAAAAACGTTTGCTATAAACCGGCGTACCCAGGTCACGCATATTGTGACTAAACACCTGATAGAACTGATCCAGCAATTCTTTACCACCCGTAGAAAATTCCAGCTGTTCTTTTGCCGCACGATTGACCTGCGCTCTAACCTTGGAGCCCAGGCGCTTGTCAAGCTCTTGATCAGAATCCGGAAGCGGAAGAATCATCGTCACTTTGGTTTGCTTGCCAAGCCAGTGCTCTCTGGGGTTCACTTCTCTGGTTTCCAGATGGGTACACTGCAGTTGCGCTCCCAGACCCGCAGCATGTTCCATCATTTTCTGGTCAATAGCGTTCGACTTACTCAGTGGCCCTCCGTAATTAAAATACGGCATAGAAACCATAAAAGATCCAAATAAACGACTTTTTAGATGCACGGTCGGGAATACGCCACACAACTCACCATCTGGCTTGCGGCAGGTTATATAGTGAGGTTTATGGCCAAAGTTACTGGCGATCAAGTCACACCACCCGGCGTGGTGGTACACATTTGAGTGACTGATCGAATCCACAAACGACTGCCACTCTACGGTATCAATATCGGAAGTTTGAGACAGTTCAAGCGATGCGATATCGTAATCCAACTCTACTGTTTCCGGCAAAAGATGTAACGGTACGCACCGCTCAGGTTGGGTGTCAGCGTTTTCTTGTTGCTCCGGTTCCAGATGACTTTCCAGGTCTGCTATCTGTTCCTCAATCCGGGTTGATAACTGTTTTACCTCCGCACTGATTGCAGACACCTGGGCAATAATATTCGCGGGATCCTTACCTTCCTTGCGGGCGGCACCAACTTGCCGAGACAGCTTTTTCCGTTCCTCGATCAGCTCGGTTTCCCGAGTCACCAGGCCCGTGACAGACGTGAGTGTATCCGCCACCAAATCACTATTGGCGTGACCCCTACTCATCTCCTCAGCAAGTGCCGCTGGATTCTTCTTCAGGCCGGTCCGGATTTTTTGACTTAACTTTGGCATCGTACCCTGTAACTTTTTACAAAACCCATTGTAACCGATGCGCTTTCTCACAAACTGGTGCCGATGCCGCGATCACTACCCCGCATCACAGCAACTGTAAAACAACGTCAGGTACACCGATTAGAAACACCGAAACACATCAAATAATCGACTTGGCTACGGAAATATTGAGTGTTTAGTGGCACACTACGGCGCCACCAGCTATAGACTGCACAGTCTGTGCAATAACTGCTTCAGAGTATTCAACTGTGCCGCTGCGCCCGCAAGATGCCAGACCATGCATAAGCTAAACTTCAAAACCATAGCCCAGATGGCGACTTTGCTCGCGATATTGCCGATATTTCTGGCGTACAAATGTTTGTCGATTATCGACAAAAACAGCGCTTTCGCGTCCTGCTCACAATTCTTGAGCCTATTTCCCGGCAAACTGGGCAGTTACTTCCGCAACAGTTTTTTTCACCTGACCATGACACGCTGTGAACAAGGTGTGGTCATTGCATTTGGGACGCTATTCTCACAAGCTGACACTGAGATCTCGGCTGGCACTTATATTGGACCGCAATGTAACATAGGCACCTGCGAGATAGGAAAGGACTGTCTGTTTGGCAGCGGCGTGCACATCCTGAGTGGAAAAAACCAGCACACGATTGACAGCACTGAAGTGCCAATTCGCGAACAAGGTGGCAGCCTGACAAAGATCAGGATAGGGGAAGACACCTGGATCGGAAATGGAGCCATTGTTATGGCAGATGTCGGGAAGAAGTGCGTGGTCGCTGCGGGCTCGGTTGTTGTGCATGAAGTTGGCGACCACCAGATAGTCGCAGGCAATCCCGCAAAAGTTGTCAAAGTACGCTAACACACCAAGTGTGTAGAAAATACCTTAAGTAGAGATCACAAGCCATTTTTAGAACAATACTCAAAAACGTATTTTCAAATTACGTCGGCATGCTTGGCTCCATTGTCATTGCTTTTATGCTGTCACCTTTTCTGGTCCATACACTGGGCGACACGAAGTACGGTATCTGGTCGATCATCACAGCGCTGACAGGCTACATGGCGTTGATGGATCTCGGTGTCAGCTCAGCAATAGCCAAGTACGTTTCAAAACACAAAGCGCTGGACGACTACAAAACAATCAATGTTGTCATATCATCCGGCATAGTTATCATGACGATAGTCGGTTTGTTTTTAACTATCATCGGACCTCTCATTGCAAGCTTCGTGGTTGAAGCTTTTAATTTTGACCCGGAACTAAAAGACACCGTCCACACACTGATCATCATCAGTGCAATTGATATAGCCGTCTTTGTAGCCTCAAGTGTTTTCTATGGTGCATTTTACGGCTTCCAGAGAAACGAAGTCACCAATGCCGCCACCCTGTTTGTCGCGCTGTTCAGAGCGGTTATTTTCTATCTGGCATTAACATCAGGCTTTGGTCTGCTAGCCATGGGTATTATCTCACTCGTAGGGACCACACTTACCGCATTTCTACTCGCATTGACAATGCGAAAAATGGAACCAAAAGTTCAGCTCTCCACTAAAAACGCTGACAAAAGCACAATCGTCTCAATCTTCAACTACAGCAAATTCACTTTCATGACGATGCTGGGCATGCAACTCATCTACTACAGTGATGCGTTTGTGATCGGCTATTTTCTGTCAGCCGCAGCTATCACCATATATACCATTCCCTGGAGCCTTGCCGAGTACAGCAACAAGTTGATTCACGCTGTTGCTCAGACATTCGTGCCAGTGTTCAGTGTGCAGGAAGCAACCAAAGATGATTCTCTGTACAAAACCTACATCACCGGCACTAAAGCAGTGCTGATATTATCCAACCTGCTTTGTATCGGTGTACTGGTTCTAGGGGATTACTTTATCGGTATCTGGATGGGCCCCAAGTACGCAGTCGAGTGTGCAACGATCCTTATGATCATGTTCACCACGCAGCTAATAAAAAGCCCGCAACTACTGAGCTACTCAATATTGCTCGGCACCGCAAACCATCAGAAGTTTTCAACCTACAACCTGCTATTTTCGATTGCTAATCTGATACTCAGCATTCTATTGGTTCAGAGGTTTGGTCTGATTGGAGTAGCAGTAGCCACCGCTTTCACGCAGATACTATTTTACTCCGTCGTGACGCCCATCATTACCAGCAAAGTTATCGGTTTCTCGCTGATCGGTTACATTAAAGAGACTTACTTGCGGGTAATTCCTGCAAGCCTGGTGCTGTGTGCAATCCTTCTGTACTTCAGCAAGTTCAATCCTCCAACAGGCTACTTGACCCTGATCGGTCAAGGTTTTATCGGCGCCGTCGCCTACATCATCGTCGCCTACTGGACCCTGTTAGACAGCTCTGAACGCAGCTATGCTTTAAACGGTGCTCGAAAAGGCGCAAGCAAGCTAACAGCCAAATTCGGCTAGACGGTTCACAGTAGAAATTGTTGATAGAAAAAGGGTTCTATGGCCCGTGGCTCAACCGGCCTGCACTAGCCGGTTACTATCAGACGCTCGATAGACTGGCCTGGCGGACCAGCGATTATTAATTCTGCGTCTAATCGGCTGCTCAAGCAGGTTATAAGAAAGTGCACCTACCAAAATTGAAATCAACAGCGCGGCAATTGCGCCGCCGGGTATCCTCCAGCTGTATTCAAAAAAGAACTGCTGCCAAAGATAGATTGAGTAGGACCACATTCCAAACTGTCTCAGCACAACGTTTGACAGTATCTTTTTCAACAGTTGCGGCATATCACCCAGATGATTGACAGCCAACCCAAGCATCACAGGACACACTGTAAAAATTAGCCATAGTGGTGCTGCTTGCGCGTAGCAAAGAAGTGCTACCGCCACACATACCGGTGGAGCCCAACCCGGTAGCGACCAGGCACGTTGTCTGGAAAGTAACCCATACCCGGCAGAAAACAGAATAAACACCACGGCACATTCTGTTCGGATCAGATAGAGACGAAACTCTGTTTCAGGTAATGACTGATAGTGCAAGAAACTCAATACAATCGTTGCAATCGCCACTATCAGCAATACTACCGCTACGTTCTTCCTGTTGAAAATGATTAGCGACACTGCACTTAGGAAGACATAGGCGTGCTCTTCTATGTTCAAAGACCACAGATGCTGAACCGCCACGTGCGTCTCCCACACACCCGGTTCTAGCGGCAGATAAGTGCGTAGGAAAGTTAGATTCGCGAACACCTCAGACAATTTAAACTCAACACCCAGCACAGCACCCATTGCATACATCAGCAGCACACAAACAAGAAAAGCCGGATATACCCTGCTGAATCTTCGAATGTAAAAATCCCGCAGTGACATGCGCTTCTCAAACAGGATGATGCTCATCAGCATCCCGGACAAAACAAAAAATATGTCGACACCCATGCGATCTTCCCAGACCCACTTGATGTCGTAGAAATGACCGACCAATACCATTAGAATTGCAAGGCCCCGCCAACCGTCCCAAACCAGCACACGGTCAGCAGAAGAATTTTCAAGGTGGAGGTTATTATCTGGTGGAGAAATCTGATTCACTGTTAGTTATAGTCTGTTCTTTGGTTACAGGATAACGAGGCCACAGGTTACCGGGGAAGAACGGGACCTGGAAGAATACTACGGAGTGAGTGATGGGCAATACATTAACAGTTTGCAGCAACGTGTTTGCGCAGTTTCTTTCGAAAGACTATTTTATTGCCAACCCGCTCGAAAAACAGCACCTAATCGATTAAAGCGGCGTAAACTGACAGATTTGGTTTTTATCCTGCATACCCACCCCCCCCACAAACCACAAACGACATCGCCGAAATCGGCTACTTTCACCAAACACGGTACGCCAGACGTATTCCTGTTATACGACATCAATACCATCCTTTGTAGCTCACTGGAACTACTGAAGAATCCCGCCAGAATCTTAAATAAATCCACCACAGGAGCACCCATTGAAATCTCCGGAAGCTGTCTCATTCGAGCATGTGATCTCTGCAAAACGCAGAATCGAACAAACCGTTCGCAAAACCCCGCTACTGGAGAGCGCATTGCTCAACGAGCTGACAAATCGCCGCGTGTTAGTCAAAGCAGAATGCCTGCAACACACCGGTTCATTTAAATTTCGAGGTGGCATGTCGGCCATAACCAATCTTTCGGGCACTCAAAAACAAGCGGGTGTGATTGCCTTTTCTTCCGGCAACCACGCCCAGGGAGTCGCTTATGCGGCGCGCCTGGAAGGTGTCAATGCAACAATAGTCATGCCTCGCGACGCGCCAGAACTGAAGATTGCCAATACCCGCAGCTACGGTGCGGAGGTTATTCTATACGACCGACCTGGAGGTGAAGATAGAGAAGCGATCGGAAAAAAAATTGCTGAGGAGCGCGGCCTGACACTCATCAGACCCTACGACAACACCGACGTAATCGCAGGACAAGGTACCTGTGGATTAGAGATCGCTGAGCAGGCTAACCTTGTCGGTGTCACGCAAGCAGACGTGCTGGTTTGCTGCGGCGGTGGTGGTCTGACTGCAGGTATCGCAATCAGTCTCGAAGCCGAAGCACCGGGCATGACGGTCAGACCGGTTGAACCACAACATTACGATGACGTGATACGCTCGCAGCTCAGCGGTCAGCGCGAATCCGTAAATACAAACAAAGCCAGTATCTGTGATGCAATAGTCACCCCCTCCCCCGGAGAGCTGACCTTCCCTATCATAAAGCGGTTGTGTGGTCTGGGCATTGCAGTCAGTGATGCGGATACTCTTAACGCTATCAAAATGGCTCTCATACACTACAAAATATTGCCAGAACCTGGCGGCGCAGTGGCACTGGCAGCCCTGCTCTCCCATGCACAAAATATTGACGCAGACACTGTGATCTGCGTAATTTCCGGAGGAAATTGTGACAGTACGATTATCCAACAGGCATTTTAATGACAACTTTTTCCGACATTAACTCTGCCTAACCGTGATCAGCATTTCATAACCACCAACTTACCGCGCGCATTCACCAGAGTGCTCATCAACAATTTCTTTGTACTGCATGAACTATTCGACTAAAGTTCCCTCGTATACACCCATGGCAATCAATTAAGAATGAAATTCCGCCGGCCACGAGCACGGCAGCAGGAAAACTTGATCTGGAAGACTTGATCTAGGCCAAATTCACTGCATCCTCACGGACCCAGAACAACAATGAAAAATATAAAAATTCTAATCGCTGTCGCTGTCGTAGCACTGATTGCAGCATTCTTTATCTTTGACCTGGGACAATATCTATCACTTGAGTTTTTAAAATCGAAACACCAGTTGCTGGTTGACTACGCCTCGGAAAACAAACTGATTGCAATATCGGCTTTTTTTCTAATCTACGTGGCCGTCGCTGCACTCTCGCTTCCAGGTGCGGCATTGCTGACACTGGCTGGCGGTGCTGTTTTCGGTTTTTTTACCGGACTGATTATTGTCTCCTTTGCTTCAACCATTGGCGCTACGCTGGCTTTTGTATTCTCCCGCTTCATGTTCCGTGAGGCTGTACAAAAAAAATTCTCATCTCAACTACAAACCATCAACAACGGGATAGAAGAGGAAGGTGCATTCTATCTGTTCACGCTCAGGCTTATCCCGGTGGTACCTTTTTTCGTCGTCAATCTCTTAATGGGATTATCAACGATCAAGACACTTGTATTTGCAGCCGTCAGTCAATTGGGGATGCTCCCGGGCACCGCAGTATTTGTTAATGCCGGAAACCAGTTGGCTCAGATAGACACTTTAAAAGATATTCTATCTCCCTCACTGATTATAGCTTTTGCGCTACTGGGTATTTTTCCGATTGTCGCTAAAAAGCTCATCGCTGTTTATAAAAATAGGAAGGCAACTGTTGGATAATCCACCGAAGAATTTTGACACCAACATTATAGTTATTGGAGCAGGATCAGGTGGTCTGATTGCCTCGCTGATTGCGGCCGCAGTGAAAGCTCGCGTAACGCTTATTGAAAGACATAAAATGGGTGGCGACTGCCTGAATACCGGCTGTGTACCCTCCAAAGCCCTGATAAAAAGCGCCAAATTTCTTTATGACCTAAACAATTCAGAAAAATACGGCATCAAGACAGCCAGTGCTGAGTTTGATTTCGCAGATGTGATGGAGCGAGTGCAGGACATCATCAGGAAGATCGAGCCACACGACTCAATCGAGCGGTTCACCGGCCTGGGTGTTGACTGCATCACCGGCGAGGCGAAAATTATCGATCCATGGACAGTAGAGGTAGCCGGACAATCAATCACTGCACGTAACATTATCCTCGCTACAGGCGCTCGCCCTTTCATTCCACCAATCGATGGCCTGGATCAGATCAGCTACTACACCTCGGATACTATTTGGGAATTGAGAGAACAACCCAAACGCATGATCGTGTTGGGTGGAGGACCAATCGGCTGCGAGATGGCACAAGCCTTTTCGCGCCTCGGCACTGAAGTGACTCAGGTCGAGATGGCACCACGAATCATGGTTCGCGAAGACGAAGAGATCTCGGCACTGATAGAAGAGAAATTCAAAGCGGAAAATATCAATGTTCTGACCAACACTCGCGCAGTCTCCTGCAAGAAAACCACAGATCAGTTTTTAGTCTGCGAACAAAATGGAAAAACAATAGAAATTGCGTTTGATACTATGCTGGTTGCTATCGGCCGCAAGCCAAATGTTGAAGGGCTCGGTCTCGAGGAACTGGGTATTGAACTACGTAAAAATACCACAATAGAAACCGATGACTTCCTGCGCACATCTCAGGAGAATATATTTGCAGTCGGAGATGTGACAGGCCCATACCAATTCACTCATACCGCATCTCATCAGGCATGGTACGCGACAGTTAACAGTTTGTTTGGCCAGTTTAAAAAATTCAAGGCTGACTACTCAGTCATACCGTGGGCCACCTTTACCGATCCGGAAGTGGCAAGAGTAGGACTGAATGAATCTGAAGCAAAAGAAAAGAATATACCCTTTGAGGTAACAACCTACGGTATTGATGATCTGGACCGCGCGATAGCTGACAGCACAAATCACGGCTTTGTAAAAGTGCTCACCGTACCAGGAAAAGACCGTATTCTGGGCGCTACGATTGTTGGAGCGCATGCAGGAGACTTGCTAACCGAGTTTGTAACGGCGATGAAATACAAGCTGGGGCTTAAGAAAATTCTGGGTACTATTCACACCTACCCGACCCTGGCAGAGGCAAACAAGGCAGTTGCCGGAAACTGGCAGCGAGCCCACGCGCCGCAACTCACACTCAAAATACTCGCTCGCTATCACAGCTGGCGTCGCGGTAAATCTTCAAAAAGAGAGTAATAAGTAGAGCTGTCGCCTTGCTGGCGGCCAGCCCCGGATGCCCAAAGTCAATTTAACTTGTCTCAGCTCATCACACCACACTGAACAGTTTGAATCTAACAGTGCGTCTTAAAAGTCTATAATTTCCGGTGCAGCGATGTGATATCCCTGCACCAGACTTACTCCCAGTTCACGCAGTTTCTCAAGCACAGCTTCACTCTCTACCGACTCCGCAATTGTCTTCTTGCCAAGCGTCAGTGATACATCGTTAATCGACTTTACCATGGCGTAGTGAACAGGATCTTCAAGAATGGCTCGAATAAAAGTGCTGTTGATCTTTACGAAACTTACCGGTAATTTTTTCAGGTAAGTAAATGCATTCAAGCCACCGCTAAAGTCATCGAGCGCAAACTTACAACCAAGACTCCCCAATCTATCCATAAACATCGCAACAAAGGTAAGATTGGTACTGACAGCAGATTCACTAACCTCAAAACACAATATAGAATTATCAATGGAAGATTTCTTGAGCGCTTCAATAAGGTAGTTTAAAAATGATTCATCATTGATTGAAGCTGCGCTCAAATTGATACAACACAACTCTAACCTGTCAGACACATGTGGCTGTTCCTCCAGCCACTCGAGTGTCGCCTCGATTACTGCTTTGTCCAGCTTAACAGACAGACCGAAGCGCTCAGCTAACGGTAGCACTGTTGCTGGCAATAGCAATTCCCCATCCTTTGAAGGCAACCGCATAAGAATTTCAATCATAGAATCATCAGCTATCGAATCTTCGGGTACCGCAATGCGCTGAAGCGCCAGGCGGATACTTCCCTCTTCTATCGCTGACTCCAAATACTCACTCCATTGCTCATCACCTTGGCGATCAGTGTTTATCTCTTCACTAAAAACAGCAACTCGATTTTTCCCTTTACGCTTGGCCTCATAACATGCGCTGTCTGCTGCACCGAACAATGCTGATCGAGCTGTCCACCGATCATCAATCATGACAAGGCCAATACTTGCTCCTACAGAGAATTGTCTGCCTTCCCAATTAAACTGGAAACTCTCGACCTCAGCACGCACCTGTGTTGCGAGCCGACTGGCTTCCGGCAGTCCGACATCGTAAATCAGCAAACCAAACTCATCTCCACCAAGACGCGCAAGCACATCGCTTCTTCGAACCAACCCGGTAACGAGAGTTGATAACTGACGCAGCAATTCATCACCAGCCAAGTGCCCAGCTGTATCGTTTACACGTTTAAAATTATCTAGATCGATAAAACAAAGCGCTTGATTGCCAAGCTCTGCCCTGCCTATTGCATCATCACAGCGCGACTCGAATTCCCGTCGGTTTACCAGTCCGGTAAGTGAGTCATGACTGGCATGGTATGCAACAATACTCGCGCTATGGTATTGAGAAGTGTAATCCCATCCGATGCCACGGTAACCAGCAAAAGCATCATTAACATCAAATACCGGCACACCAGACAATCTCACTACTCGTTTCTCTCCGTCTTTATGCAGCCATTTGTACTCGCGATTACGAAAGGGCAGATGCTTATTGAGATCTGCCATCAGTACTTTCCATTCCGCCTCATCATCGGCGTGAACATGATGACGAGTCAGGGCATCCAGTGTGGCATTTAAAACCTGATTGTTATCGACGCCAAGAACCTGCTGCAGATCGATGGAAATATGCGTGAGGCGGAGTTCGCTATCCATCTCCCAGAAGAAATCTCCTGCGGAAGCAACGTAGTCGCGGAGCTTTTCAATCGACAACTCCAGATCCATCTGCCTTAATACAGCTGGCTGCAATGACACCAGTATATTCCTGCCATCGCTCTTCGTAATTGCACTGATATGCGCCGAGTATTGTTGTCCATTACGCGCCAAACCAATGCTCAGGGATTGGCTATCTGCAAGAGAATCAATCGCTGTGCGATCCTGCTGTGTGAACCAGTTTTCGACGGAGAGATAATTGCCAGCTGGATCTTTTTCCAACAAGCTTTGAGCTTCTTTATTTACCTGACGCGGCAACCAACCGTCACATACCATCACCGGATACTTTATATTTCGAAGGAGCGTCTCATCACTGACCAGTGAATGCTTTGCACTCTCCGCTTGATCGCCACGCCTGTGTCCATAACGTTTTTCAACAAAAGCGCCAGGTTGCAAACTATCTGTGCCCAATGCAACTGCATTCGAGTTTGAGGCGTTTTCCACGTGACCAACCTTGTCAGAATGCAAACTACCAGTAGAACCGACTGCTCTCGACGCGCAGTATACGGCTTGCACCTCTTCACCGTTCCAACGTACGAGTCGGCTTTGTAAGCTAAGCTCGTGTTGCGCGCCATCAGCTCTGACAGAACTTATCGTTTTAACTGTTTTGTCTGCCGTGCCAGGCACTATCCTTCGAATCTCATCTTTGCCGGGCGCCGCTCCCGCACCTCCGAACAACTGCAGCCAGCTCTGATTGACATAAATCAGTTCGTAATTACGATGAATCAATAGCCCGAATGGTGCGTGATCAACTACATCATGCATCTGTAAACTGCGGTCCACCAGCAGCTGGTAACCGCGGTGCAACTCTTCCATGCTAACCACAAAAATTTCAATGCCGCATATCTGACCCTGTGTGTTTAAGACAGGACTACGGACAAAGAATTTTCCCGCAGCATACTGGCCTAGAGTTTCTCCCGTGGTGATTTCCGCTGTACCACTTTCAAGCACACGTTGCTCCGCAGCCTGGACCATCGCGGCACTGCGGTCTGACAGGAAGTTGGAGTCAGTCTGGCCGACCAGTTGCGCGGGAGAGCCAAGCTGGAGCGACCGAGCGTAGCTAAGGGTACAAGCGCGGTAAGTCAATCGCGCATCCTTTAGCGCCGAATTACGCGGCCGTCCGGTTGCAGGATGTTCTACTGACATTCAGCCTGGTCTGTTGGGTGTTATCGGGTTCCGGCATACTGCGCCACACGGGGCGTGGGCGTCAAATATTTGCCTCATCTGGGGCAGTATCGCACTGGATAAAGGACATATCCGTGCGCGCCTCTACAAGATAGACAAATAGAGGGGACAACGGTCGAATCAGCTCATTAAAAACAATGAGTTGGAGGCGCAGAGGTGGTTACTACGACACCCACCCATCAACAGACTTCTCGATCTTTACCAGACTATTGAACAGCGACTCTTTCTCTTCGGTCGTCAGCGACGACAACACTTGCGCCTTATGTTCTTCCATCATACTGCCAACCCGAAGATGCAATTCGCTACCTTTCTCGGTGAGACACAACCGCACATTGCGGGCTTGCCCCTCCCGGCCCTCAAAGCGAAGCAGATCATTAGCCAGCATGCTTTTGACTGTCCTGCTGATCTGGCCCTTATCCATGCCGATATTACCTCGGATGTCTGCCTGGCTCATCGCCCCTGCTGAAGACAACAAGGAAATGATGCGCCACTCCGGTAAGCGGAGGCTGGCTTTTGATTGAACAGCCTGCCCGATCTGACGGCTAATCTTAACGTTCACTACATTGAGCTTTACGCCAATGGCGGAATGAAGCTCTCCAACATCATCAACCAAGTCAGCACCCTCATTGGTTTCCATTTCTTGTTCGCTCATCCTAGCAAGATTGTTTTTCATAAGGCACCTTAAAAAAACGGAATTTTGTTACATAGCGTGTCATCGAAAAGGCCACACTAACTCCTCGCTCACCGACCACCACTAACATTGATAAACGCGCCAGTTGTGTAGGACGCATCGTCTGAAACCAGCCACATGACTGCTTGCGCAACCTCAGAAGCTTCGCCGCCGCGCTGCATGGGAACATTGCCTTTGACTCTGTTTACCCTGTCAGGTTCACCACCACTGGCGTGAATATCGGTGTAGATCACACCGGGCCTAACAGCGTTAACCCGAATATTCTGCGAGGCGACTTCAGAAGCTAGACCTACCGTAAAGCTGTCAATAGCGCCCTTGCTCGCTGCATAGTCAACGTACTCGTTGGGTGATCCAAGCGTCGCTGCAATCGATGATAGATTGACAATGCTACCTCCTGCACCACCATTATCGGTAGACATCAGACTGACCGCCTCACGCGCACAGAGCATGCTGCCAATCACGTTGGTACTGAACACTTGAGTAAGCCTTTCAACAGACATTTGCTGCAGATCACATTGCGGATGAAGAATACCGGCGTTATTGACCAGCGCCGTGAGTTGCCCGAACTCTTCGGTTGCGATACCGAACAGATCGGCTACCTCCTTTTCGTCGCTAATATCAGCAGCCACCGCAATCGCTTCACCACCTTCCGAGGCAATCGAATCGACAACTTCTTCAGCCGCTTCGCGATTGTCGCGATAATTCACCACTACGGAATAACCCTTTTGCCCGGCAAGCAAAGCTGTCGCAGCTCCTATTCCCCTGCTAGCGCCTGTAACAATCATCGCGCCCATGCGGTCCGACTCTCAATGTTTCTGCTAGTAAATACCACATCACGTGAATATTTTATGAACCGACTCGAATGCGACTGACGAGTTGCAATACTTAGTTCAATAGAAGTTTTCAAGTACACCCGCCACCGTGACTCTAATTTCCAATAGATTAAATACCAACACATTCAGAGGGTTACATGTTGCGCCGATACTCCCCGCCCACTTCAAACAACGCATCAGTTATCTGACCCAAGGTGCAATACTGCACGGCATTAACCAGCTCTTCAAATACGTTGCCATTCGCCATGGCGACCTCCTTAATTCGATTCAGCGCGTCAGAAGCTTCAGCACTATGCTTTTGCTTAAATGACTCAAGGCGCGCAATCTGGCTTTCCTTTTCCTCAGTCGTCGAACGCGCAAGCTCAATACTCTGACCCGCATCTTGCTCCTCAGGATTGATAAATGTGTTGACGCCGATAACTGGTAACGATCCATCGTGTTTACGATGTTCGTACAACATGGACTCTTCCTGAATTTTACCACGTTGATAACCGGTTTCCATCGCACCCAGCACCCCACCTCTTTCAGAGATTCTCTCAAACTCGACAAGCACTGCCTCTTCGACAAGATCGGTTAACTCATCGATTATAAAGCTGCCCTGGCTGGGGTTTTCACACTTGGCAAGCCCCCACTCGCGGTTAATGATCAACTGTATCGCTATCGCTCGGCGCACTGACTCTTCTGTTGGTGTAGTTACAGCTTCATCGTAGGCATTGGTATGTAGTGAATTACAGTTATCGTAAACCGCTATCAGTGCCTGCAGTGTGGTTCGTATATCGTTGAATGCCATTTCCTGCGCGTGCAGTGAACGACCCGAAGTTTGAATATGGTATTTCAGTTTCTGACTGCGTTCGTTTGCCCCGTACTTGTCTCGCATAGCAACTGCCCATATGCGCCTGGCAACTCTGCCCATCACCGCGTACTCGGGATCCATACCGTTACTGAAAAAGAATGAAAGATTAGCTGCAAAATCATCCACCTTCATACCACGGGCAAGGTATGACTCTACATAAGTAAAACCATTAGCCAGGGTAAACGCCAGTTGGCTGATCGGATTGGCACCCGCTTCTGCAATGTGATAACCGGAGATGGACACCGAGTAAAAATTTCTAACCTCGTTACTAACGAAATACTCCTGTATATCACCCATTACTTTAAGGCTGAACTCGGTTGAAAATATACAGGTATTCTGCCCTTGATCTTCTTTTAAAATATCAGCCTGCACCGTGCCACGCACATTGGCAAGCGTCCATTTTTTGATTTCCAAAAGCTCAGATTCAGTGGGAACACGGCCGTTTTCATCTTCAAATTTTTTCTGCTGTTGTTGAAACGCAGTATTAAAGTAAAAAGCAAGAATGGTGGGTGCCGGTCCATTGATTGTCATTGATACCGATGTATTCGGGTCACACAAATCAAAACCATCGTACAACACCTGCATATCTTCTACGGTTGCGATTGACACCCCGGAGTTACCCACCTTTCCATAAATATCAGGGCGTCGATCAGGGTCGTTACCGTACAGGGTCACTGAATCAAAGGCAGTAGACAAACGCTTCGCAGGCGCATGCTCCGAAAGAGCCTTGAACCTTGCATTGGTACGATACGGATCACCTTCACCGGCAAACATTCTGGTCGGGTCTTCACCTTCCCGCTTAAACGGGAACACACCTGCGGTATAGGGAAAATAACCCGGTAAATTTTCAAGTAACAGCCACTTTAAAAGATCGCCACTATCGGAGAATGTGGGTAAGCTGACCTTGCGCATGATACTACCGCTCAAAGTTTCATGAGTCAGGTCCGTGACCAGTGTTTTATCTCGTATCTGAACTTCAAAGGTATCTTGTCTATAGCGTTCAGACAATGCAGGCCATTGCTCGAGCAACTCTGCACTTTCAGCGTCAAGCTCCTGAGATTGCCGATCTACCAGTGCATTCAAACCATCTTCGTCAACACTTACATTCGCATCACTTAGTAGCGCTCGCGCTGCCTGAAGCTGTTGCCTTTGACGTGCATAGACAGACTGAGTTGCCACTTTTGAATGATAGCTGCGCACAGTCTCTGCAATTTCTGCAAGATACCGAACTCGGTGAGAAGGCACGATAACCGCGCTATCGGTAGAATGTTTGGTATCGGTAGTTTTAAGTGCACTACCTTCAGATACCAGGCCTTTTTCATTCAGCTTTTCCAGTACTTTCTTGTACAACGCACTGACGCCATCGTCATTGAAACGCGCTGCCATAGTACCGAAGACCGGCATCTGTTCAGGTGGTACGCTGAAATCCTCACGATTACGCTGTACTTGCTTACTGACATCACGCAACGCGTCTTCAGCGCCCTTTCTATCAAACTTGTTGATCGCGATTACGTCGGCAAAGTCCAGCATATCAATCTTTTCAAGTTGACTTGCCGCTCCGTACTCTGGAGTCATTACATACAAAGAGACATCACTGTGAGAGACAATACCCGCATCGCCCTGCCCAATACCGGGTGTTTCTACGATCACAAGATCAAATCCTGCAAGTCTGGTGGCAGCTAACATATCGCCAAAGGTGGATGGGACCTCTGCACCTGCATCTCGAGTGGCAATCGAGCGCATAAAAATATTGGGATGATTATTGGCGTTCATGCGGATGCGATCACCCAGCAAGGCACCACCGGTTTTCCTGCGTGTGGGGTCGATAGCCAGGATGGCAATTTTTAACTCATCGCGATGGTCGATTCGAAAGCGACGAATCAACTCATCTGTGAGCGATGACTTACCCGCACCACCTGTACCCGTAATCCCAAGTACCGGTACCGTGGAAACGGCATCGGCCGCTTCATGCAGCTGCTTTTTAAAATCATCAGGCAGCGTATCGCTCTCAAGTGCAGTCAGCAGAGGCGCGAGATAACTGTGTCCAGCACTGGCGAGTTTTGCCAGATCCAGCTCGGCACGTTTTGCAGGATCAAACTGGCAGCGCGAAATCATGTCGTCGATCATACCGACGAGGCCAATTTTCTGGCCGTCCTCCGGGGTATAGATACGAGCCACACCATAGCCGTGCAGTTCCGCTATCTCCTCGCTGACGATCACGCCCCCACCACCACCGAACACCTGTATGTGCTCTGCGCCGTGATCACGCAGCATATCCACCATGTATTTAAAGTACTCAACATGACCGCCCTGATAAGAGCTGATGGCAATACCCTGCACATCTTCCTGAATAGCGGCGGTCACTATCTCGGCAACAGACCGGTTGTGACCCAGATGAATCACCTCGGCCCCGGCCCCCTGCAGGATTCTGCGCATGATATTGATCGATGCGTCGTGGCCGTCAAATAAACTGGAAGCAGTGACAAATCGAACCGCGACACCTGGGGCGGCATCCGACAGGGACACAACATTCTTGGCAAGTGAGCTCATGCTGAAACCAATTAGTAATCGCGTCAGATTCGTTTAAATTTCCGAACTTACCAGACGCTAAAAGATGGAGATACCTCAGTATATTGACGTTTACGTTAACGTCAATATACTTATAATCAATCTACTATGACGGCCAGATATGCAAGATACTTACAGCATTTCGGAACTCGGCAAGGAATTTGGGATAACAACCCGAACTATTCGGTTCTACGAGGACAAACAGCTATTGAGTCCGAGCAGGAACGGCCATCGACGAATCTACACCCGCGCTGACCGCACCCGCCTGAAGCTGCTGTTGCGAGGCAAACGGCTGGGCTGGCCGCTAGAGGAAATCAAAACCGTTCTGGCCATGTACGATGCCGGTGATGAAGGCGAAATCCAGCAAATCGAATACACTTGCCAGAAAGTCGAGGAAAGAAGAGCCCAACTCGAGCAGCAGCAAAATGACATAACCGCCGCCTTAGAGGATCTTGCGAGTATACAAACTCGCTGCGAGATCCGAATGGCGGAACTTAACAAGCAATCTACCACCGATACAACTCGCTAGGAGCTGACCATGCAAAACGAAGATCCAGTAGTAATTACCAGCGCCAGGCGCACGCCGTTAGGTGGATTTCAGGGCGCGCTGTCAAATCTGACCGCATCCGAGTTAGGCGCTGTGGCGATCCAGGCGGCACTCGAGACCAGCAGACTTGAACCCGCTGCAATTGACGAAGTCATCATGGGCTGCGTGCTGCCTGCCGGTCAGGGTCAGGCACCAGCACGCCAGGCCGCACTTGCTGCCGGGCTACCACTGGGCACCAACTGCACAACGGTCAACAAAATGTGCGGCTCTGGTATGAAGGCGGCCATGTTTGCGCACGATATTCTGCTCGCAGGCAGCGCCAAAGTGGCGGTAGCCGGTGGCATGGAAAGCATGACCAATGCACCGTATCTACTGCCGAAAGCTCGCGGTGGAATGCGCATGGGTCACGGACAAACAATGGATCACATGTTTCTTGATGGCCTTGAAGATGCCTATGATAAAGGCAAGTTGATGGGCTGCTTTGCAGAAGACACAGCAAGCCATTATAAATTTACTCGCGAAGCTCAAGATGAGTTCGCGTTAAAGTCTCTGGCACTGGCAAAGAATGCCATTGATAACGGTGACTTCGACAATGAAGTAGCACCGGTAACAGTCAAGTCGCGTAAAGGCGAAGATGTTGTCAGTCACGACGAGCAACCACATAAAGCCAAGCCTGAAAAAATTCCGACCTTACGAGCAGCATTTGCCAAAGACGGCACTGTGACAGCGGCCAACGCAAGTTCCATATCAGACGGTGCAGCAGCACTGGTGATGATGCGTCAAAGCGAATGCGACGCACGCGGCCTCACGCCATTAGCCAGGATACTGGGACACACTACCCATGCACATGAGCCCGAATGGTTCACCACAGCACCCGTACAAGCGATGCGCAAGCTATTTGAAAAACTTAACTTCACTCAGTCCGATATAGATCTTTTCGAAGTTAACGAAGCCTTCGCGGTAGTGACTATGGCGGCCATTAAAGAACTTGATCTGCCGGCAGACAAAGTCAATATTCACGGCGGCGCCTGCGCACTTGGTCACCCTATCGGTGCATCTGGCGCGCGCATCCTTACTACACTTTTACACGCATTGCGAAATCAGGGTTTGAGTCGCGG
>CAZQKJ010000007.1:0-27315 GCA_964593315.1 uncultured Granulosicoccaceae bacterium | reverse complement strand
GAAGAGGGCTCAGCGCTATCTGTGTTTCCAACTCCGTCTATCTCAATACGCAGCAACTCGGCACCCACAGCGATCACATCACCGATGTCACCGCCAAGCCAGGTTACCTTGCCGGTGACACTGGTTGGAATTTCTACCGCCGCTTTATCAGTCATAACAGCGCCAACAATTTCATCTTCCAGCACAGTATCGCCGACCTTCACCTTCCACTCTACCAGCTCGGCTTCAGCCACACCTTCACCGACATCCGGCAGACGAATTGAATAAATTCCCATCTCAGCCCTCCATCACTTTTTGCATTGCACGACCTACCCGCTCAGGGCTTGGGAAATAATCCCACTCCTGAGCATGTGGATAAGGCGTATCCCAACCCGTGACACGAGTAACTGGTGCTTCAAGACTATAGAAACACTCTTCCTGAACCAGGGTCGCAAGCTCACCGCCAAAACCCGAGGTGCGTGTCGCTTCATGCACCACAACACAGCGCCCGGTCTTTGATACGGATTGCACAATGGTATCAAGGTCCAACGGCAACAAGGTTCTAAGGTCGATGACTTCAGCATCAATACCGGTTTCTTTTGCCGCAGCTTCAGCCACATAAACCATCGTGCCATAGGCCAATACCGTAAGTGCATCACCCGGGCGTCTGATCTCAGCCTTCCCCAGTGGCAAGGTGTAGTAGCCTTCGGGCACTTCACCGAGTTCATGATCCCGCCACGGTAATACGGGGTTCTCATGATGACCATCAAATGGCCCGTTGTATAAACGCTTGGGCTCCATAAAGATCACAGGGTCCGGATCTTCAATTGCGGCTGCCAATAAACCTTTAGCATCATAGGGACTGGAAGGCATAACGGTTTTCAGTCCACACACTTGAGTGAACACGGCTTCAGGGCTCTGACTGTGAGTTTGCCCACCGAATATACCTCCACCGACCGGCATTCTTATCACCATAGGGCAGGTAAAATCACCGGCACACCGATGACGCAATCTTGCAGCTTCAGAAACTATTTGATCGTAAGCCGGATACACATAGTCTGAAAACTGAATTTCAACACAGGGTCTTAACCCGTATGCAGCCATACCGATGGCGGTGCCTACAATACCCGATTCATTAATCGGTGCATCAAAGCAACGGGTCGAACCATATTTTTCCTGCAAGCCTGCAGTACAACGAAACACACCTCCAAAAAATCCAACATCTTCACCAAACACGACTACTTTCTCATCGCGTTCCATCGACGTATCGTGGGCGCTGCGTATTGCCTCGATCATTGTCATTTTAGCCATGATCAGTACCCTGCTTCCTGTCGTTGCCTGATCAGATGCGGAGGCATCTCGGCGAACACATCTTCAAACATATCTCTTGCCGACGGAACACTGCCGGAACTCAAGGTACCAATCTCTTCAGCAGCTTTTTGAGCTGTCAGCACTTCATCGGCAATCTCGGCTTCTGTTTGTGTATGCCGCTCCTCCGACCACAGGCCACGTTTAATCAAGTATCCTTTCATACGCAGTATCGGGTCACCCAGTGGCCACGCATCACCCTCTTCTTTGGGACGATAAGCCGAGGGATCATCAGAAGTCGAGTGACCACCGGCGCGATAAGTTACATACTCAACCAGTGTCGGACCTAAATTTCTACGTGCACGTTCCGCAGCCCACTTCGCCACCGCGTACACTGCCAGATAGTCATTGCCATCAACTCGCAATGCAGGAATACCAAACCCGTGGCCGCGTGCAGCAAATGTCCCTGACTCTCCTTTAGCTATTCCTTGAAAAGTAGAGATAGCCCATTGGTTGTTCACTATGTTCAAAATCACCGGTGGTTTATAGGTTGACGCGAATACTATAGCTGCATGGAAATCACTTTCAGCAGTTGAACCATCGCCCACCCAACCCGCAGCTATTTTTGTGTCGTTGCTGATAGCAGATGCCATAGCCCAGCCAACAGCTTGCGGATACTGAGTAGCAAGATTTCCGGAGATTGAAAAGAATCCATGCTCTTTAGATGAATACATTATTGGCAACTGTCTACCACGATTAGGGTCTTCCGAATTCGAGTAGATCTGACACATCATTGTTTGCATTGGATAGTCTTGTGCGATCAATAACCCAGCTTGCCGGTACGTTGGGAAGTTCATATCACCTGGTTGTAAGGCCTTCTGAAAAGCACAGGAGATCGCTTCTTCACCCAGGTGCTGCATGTAGAAAGATGTTTTGCCTTGTCGTTGCGCCATCAGCATTCGAGCATCAAAGGCTCGCAAGCGCATCATGTGGCGCATACCTTCAAGCAATTCATCTTCACTGAGATCACTAACCCAATCACCGACTGCGTCACCGTCGCGGGACATCACCCGTATAATAGTAAATGCAAGATCACGAATTTCTTTCGGGTCAACATCGACAGCAGGGCGACGTGCAGCACCAGCACGCGGTATCTCGACTTCCGAAAAATCCGGTGTATCACCGGGCCGTAGTTCCGGCGCAGGAACGTTAAAAGTCAGAGGGGGATATTCACTCATCACTTTCATCCTTTAGGTATAGCGCTGCATGTTGCGAGTCTCGTACCAGAGATAGTGTAAAGACTGCTAAGCAATAGGGAAAACGACTATAAAACTACAGCTATTGGAGTCAATACTTTGACAAATCCCAAGTCATATAGACATGACGTTAGCTGATTAGTTGCTCTGTAGGAATTACCGCTAAACAACACCCGAGGAAATTAACCGAGAGAATCTTGAGTGTCCAAGAAGTTGCAGACCAAAAATTTACGCGGCGTTTGGGCTTGGAAAAGGAATTTCAGGTGCCTATGAAATTCGCATCTCAGAAGCAAACAACATATATCCTACAGCGTATGTTGCCAAATATTCAGAAACTGGCTGTGCTGCATTGCTGGTAAGATAAATCAAAAACATCGGAATCAGACAAAGCCTTAATCGTACAATGTTTTAAGTCAGCGCAAGGGATATCTCAATAGTTAGAAAAACTACCAAGGGTTCTGTATTCAACGCTATCGAAGATGATGCGGGTGTTGCAGAACAATAAAAATTTAAAGCAGCTCTTATGGAGTGCATTAGAAACTATTTTGAAGAGGACGGCATTACCCAGCATGAGGCAGCAGTTCTTATGGGTGTGCAGCGCTCTCGCATTGGAGATATCTCCAGAGGTCCCGGACATCCACTGATTTACGACAGAGGAATTGGCTCAAGCACCGGCTCATTGTTGCCAAGCTGCTCTTTGCGCTGCGCTACATAGGTTTCAAGTGCTTCTACAACCGATTGATCCGGTGACGGCGCATCATACTCTTGCAACGCTTTTTGCCAAATCTCTGTGGCACGAGTTGTTGAATCTTTAGCGCCCGCCAACTGCCAGTTTTCCTGATTTTGCCAGTCACTTAAAAACGGCTCATAAAACGCTGTTTTGTAGCGAGCCATTGTATGATCGCAACCGAAAAAATGCCCTCCCGGGCCGACCTGCTCCATGGCCTCAAGGCCAGTTTCTTCAAGGTCTATTTTGATCGGCTGCAACATGGAAGACATATGCTGCAGCATCTCACAATCAACTACCAACTTTTCAAATGATGCAACCAGCCCGCCTTCAAGCCATCCGGCTGCATGATAGATAAGATTGCCATGACCCATCACAGCACTCCACAAAGACATTTGCGTCTCCCACGTGGCCTGCGCGTCTACAGTGTTAGAGGCATTGCAGGCGCTGGTTCGATACGGCAAACCATACTTACGCGCAAGCTGGCCACCGGCAATATTAGCCAGAGAATTCTCTGGTGTACCAAACGCCGGAGCGCCGGAACGCATATCGACATTCGAAGTAAAGCCTCCATACACCGCTGGTGCACCTTTGCGAGTCAGTTGTGTGAGCGCGATACCTAACAGTGCTTCAGCGTTTTGTTGCGCCAGTGCTCCGGCCATGGTCGCAGGTGTCATAGCCCCCATTAGAGTAAATGGTGTTACCACAACCGCCTGACCTAACATGGCCATCTGCATAGCACCGTATGCCATTGCATCATCGAGCTTGCGCGGGGAGTTAATATTGATATTGGTCATGACCACGGGCTGGTTCAGCACCGATTCAAGCGGCTTGCTTTGAGCGATAGCGCAAAGCTCAACAGCATCTCGAGCTCTACCACCACCGATACCGGTCGCAAGAAAGCCCTTATCGCTTAAGGTCAAACTACTAAAAGTTGTATCGAGATGCCGTGTTCCGACCGGTAAGTCAGTCGGCGCTACAGCCTGGTTACCAAAAAAGCTAACCACATTAAAGTGTTGGCCGAGCATGATCAATTTTCTGAAATCTTCTATGTTGCCGGCGCGTCGACCATTGATACAGTCATGAACATTCGGCGGACCAGAGACCAGCCCGAAGTTAATCGTGTTGCCACCCACATGTACGGTGTTTTCCGGATTTCTGGATGCAAGCTCAAAAGTTGCGGGCGCGTGAGCGATAGTCTCCAACACCAGCGCACGGTCCATTTTTACCAGCCCATCTTTAGAAACGTCGGCACCGGCTGCTCGAAATGTATCCAGTGCGAGATCACCCAATACTTCAATGCCCTGCTGCTCCAGAATTTGCAATGAAATATCGTGCACAAACTCGAGCTGTTCTTCATCAAGAGGCGCAAGTGGTGCAAATGGATTTTTTAACTGACAGCGATCAATCTGCGGTATTTTGACAACCGGTCTGGCTTTATCTCTGCGACGCCGACGCCTGGGCTTTTCAGGGTCAGAAGTTGTTTTTGTCTCGGTACTCACAGTTCCTCACTTCGAATACAAGCCACAAAAATCACCTGTAGTACGCAACACAAAGCCGGCTAGCAACTCTTCAGGGGGCAGTATACCTGTATGGCTCATATTGAACCCTCGATTTTGACGCTGTCATTTCAAGATGCTTCCTTATCAGCGTCAAAACTAATCACAGGCTCCATTGCCTGCAGATGTTCTTCCGCCAGATGGCACTTCATAACATGGCCATTACCCAGGTCTCTTAATGGAGGCATCTCGGTATCGCACAAGTTATTTCCAACTTTTGATTTATGACCACAGCGTGTCTGGAAAGGGCAGCCACTTGGCGGATTGAGCGCTGAAGGAATATCTCCATCCAAAACAATCTGCTTCTTTTTAACACTTGTATCTGCAATAGGAATGGCAGATAACAAAGCCTCCGTGTAGGGATGATACGGAGGCGCGAAGATATCATCCGTACTACCCTGCTCTACAATGTGCCCCAGATACATCACCACTACCCGATCTGCTATATAACGTACAACCGAAAGATCGTGGCTGATAAACAGCATAGTTGTTTTGGCTTCCCGCTGAATCTCCATCAGCAACTCTGTCACCGCAGCCTGAACAGATACATCAAGTGCTGAAACAGGCTCATCCGCCACAACAACTTTAGGCTGACCTGCGAACGCACGTGCAACACCAATACGTTGCTTCTGACCACCGGATAACTGCCGTGGCATTCTTTCAGCAAAGGCACGCGGTAGTTTTACCAGGTCAAGCAACTCAAGCATGCGTTCACGGCGATCTTCCTGGCTGTTGCCTATATGGAATTTCTCCAGCGTACGCATGATCTGAGAACCTACTGAATGGCTTGGGTTAAGGGTATCAAACGGGTTTTGAAAAACCATTTGCACCGATGCTACCGTTTCAGTATCACGATCACCGACTTCACTGTCACCTATAGACACTCCGCTGAGCTTAACTTCACCCTCCGTCGCAGTTTCAAGACCAAGCAACACTTTGGCAAGGGTCGACTTACCACAACCAGACTCACCCACAATGGCAACGGTTTCAGATTCACGTGCTTCAAGCGTGATAGATTCATTCGCTTTTACCGTCCTGGTATCGCCACCACCAAAAATCTGATTGGCAGCGACGCTGTAGTATTTTTTTAGATCACGCACTTCAAGCACGACTTCACCCGGTGTGGCAGGGTCGGTGACAACAGGACGATCCGGCTCTTCATTCCAGTCGAGCTCATCAATGCGAACACAACGTGATCTGTGATTTTCCTGCCCTGGTACTGGATGCATACGCACAGCATTGGTATCACACTCATCCGCAAAGTGCGGACAGCGCGGACCAAAGTTACAACCGTTCGGTCGCTCCATCGGTAACGGCAGCTGCCCGGGTATCGCCACCAGTGGCCGGGAGTTTTTATCAGCACCTGGCAGCGGAATAGAGTTGAATAGTCCCTGCGTATACGGGTGGCGCATGTGATCAAAAACTTCATTCACGGTACCTGTTTCGACTGCTTCACCGGAGTACATCACGGTGATGCGATCACAGGTCTCAAGTATCAGGCCTAAGTTGTGTGAGATAAACAGCATTGAGGTACCGGTAGTACGACCAAGCTCTTTAATCAATTGCACTATGCCTGCTTCAACCGTGACATCGAGTGCCGTTGTTGGCTCATCAAGTAAGAGCAGATCAGGCTTTGATAACAATGCCATCGCGATAACAATACGCTGTTGCTGGCCACCGGAAATCTGATGCGGATAAGAATTCATCACACGCTTGGGATCAGGTAGCTTAACCGACTTAAGCATCTCGAGTGAACGTTGATAGGCATCTGGCTTAGAGGCGTTTTCGTGAATGATCAGCACTTCCATCAATTGCTTGCCGATCTTCATCGCAGGATTAAGAGACGCCATTGGCTCCTGATAAATCATCGCGATCTTTGAACCGCGAATATCGCGTAACTCGGCGTCAGACATCTCACCCATATCGCGACCATGGTACTTGATGGTGCCACCCACAATTTTGCCGCGGTTACCCATGTCACGCATGATGCCGAGTGCTACGGTCGACTTGCCGCAACCAGACTCACCAACCAAACCCATCGTTTCACCTGGCATGATCTTGCAGGAGAAATCCATGACCGCAGGTATTTCACCAGCACGCACAAAGAAAGATATGTTCAGGTTGTCGATCTCGAGGATCGGTTGCGGATCTGACGATTTGCGTTCAGCTCCTCTGGCAGTTGCAGCCCCGCTTGCCATTGCAGCTCCACCTGCAATGGCGGCCCCACTTGCAGTCGCGAGTGCTCGTTCCGAACGAACTACTGGTGCAGCACCTTGAGTGCGGTTCACTGGCTCACGATTTGAAATGGTTTCAGGTCTGCGCCCTGACGCTCGCGGCGCTTCGCGATCGTACCTCGCACTGCGATCAGATCGAGTGCTTTGTTTTCGGCGAGATTGCGCTTCTCGTTCCTTGAAGTATCTTTCATCACGAGCCGACGGATAAATTACCTCGCGCCCAAACTCATCTGTGTCGCGCCTCGGACGTGGCCTTTCATGGCGCGGACTTCCGTCTATCCCTGGCCTGCGATTTGAACCACGCCGTGGTCGATTGTCATCTGATGTCATTCTGAGTTGTCCTAGTCTTAGTCCTTCAAGGACTCTTCTCTCAGCCCGTCAGCCAACAGATTCAAGCCAAGTACCAGACTCACCAAGGCGAGCGTCGGTGGGAATGCGGGGTGCGGGTAGACCGCCAGCAACTTGCGACCTTCATTGATTGTTTGGCCCCAGTCCGGGCTTTCCGGCGTCAAACCCAATCCAAAGAAGCCCAGAGTACCCAGTAGAATTGTGGTGTAACCAATCCGCAGGCAGAAGTCGACAATTAGCGGACCGCGAGCATTAGGCAGAACTTCCCACAACATAATGTACCAGGGAGCCTCGCCACGAGTTTGCGCTGCCGCTACATAATCACGGGTCTGTATATCGGTGGTCAGTCCTCTAACAATACGAAACACAGTCGGCGAGTTAACAAACACTACAGCGACAAAAATATTCAGCAGATTCGGATCCATGTAAAAAATACCAAAAGGATCTTTATTAAATGCGAGTCCCGAATACGCCCAGAATCCGATCACTATTGTCAGTGTTAATACGATAGCAAGCTTTACTGGCTGCTCTTTGAAACGCGAGTAAAACAAAAGCACAAAGAATATTATCGGAAAAATAAACAACACCCCCGCCAACACCAGCGGCACCCCGGTTGCTCTTATCTCGGGTGTTACCAACAAAAAGAACAATAAAATAACCGGAAAAGCCAACACGAGATTAGCTAGAAAGCTCAGAACGGTATCGAGCTTGCCACCGTAGAAACCCGCTGGTAAACCAAGCGTTATACCCACCATGAAAGCAAAAAGTGTTGCGGCTGGTGCTATGGCTATAACTATCTGACTGCCTTTAACCATGCGGCTGAATACATCGCGAGCCAGGTTATCCCCACCCAACAGGTACCACTGCTCTTCACCATTCGGCAAGGGCCAGCCGGGCTTTTTATTTTTCATCCCAGATATTTGAGTGAGTGGATCCATGGTGGCAATGAGATCCGCAAAGATTGCGGTTAATACCCAGAACAGCACAAGTATCAATCCGGTCATACCGATCGGGCTGGCGTAGAGCTTTCCGTACAGGCCAAGCTTACGACCAAATATCCAGGACACCACAAGAATCACCGCAAGAGCGACCCACACAGGGGTAAACTGTGCCATGACACGTGTAAAAATTTCTAAACTGGTTAATCTTTCCATAGCGGTCTCCTAACTCACTCTGATGCGCGGGTTGAGAAAGACGTAACCAATGTCTGAAATCAATTGCGTTATGAGAACAACAAGAACCGCAACAACTGAGCAGGCAAGCAGCAATTCAATGTCGTTGTTGCCAACAGCTGCCACCAGTGTCCAACCAAAACCTTTGTAGTTAAATAAAGTTTCTACAATGACTACGCCAGTCAGTAACCAGGGTATCTGCAGCATAATCACAGTAAACGGTGCAATGAGTGCGTTTCTTAACGCGTGTTTTAAAACCACTCCGGAAAAGCTCAGGCCTTTAAGCCTTGCTGTTCTGATGAATTGTTCTGTCATTACCTCGGCCATTGAAGCGCGAGTCATTCGGGCAATGTAGCCCATGCCATAGAGTGCAAGAGTTATTACCGGCAGCGTAAAGTTGGCAAAGGTAATTTGCTCCATCGCGGTGGCAGCAGTGCCTTTAAACCACCGCAATCCACCAAACTTACTGGCAAAGATAATAATGAAAATTACCCCGGACACATATTCAGGTGTAGAGGTCGTTAAAATAGAGAACGTAGAGAGTATCCGATCAGATTTACTGCCCTCCCGCATACCGGCAACGACACCGATGATCAGCGATACAGGTATCATGACCAGCAGCACGCAAAGCATTAACTTGCCAGTCAGAACAAGCTTCTCAGCAACAATGCCGCTAATATTTTCTTTAAATACCAGCGAGAAACCCCAGTCACCCTGAGCAATACCACAGTATTTTGGTGTGTCCTCAGGAGCCACTCCGCGCTTTATACAACGACCTGTGACTTTGCCGTCATCATCAGTGCGAGTCCAGCCTGGAGCCACCCCCAACCATTCACCGTAGCGCTTGATTAAGGGCTGCCGGTAACCATTTTTTTCTAACCAGCTTTGCACCTGCACATCTGTCATGCGCTGGTTACCTTCGCTCTTGGTTAGCTTTTCAAGGTTGGGCTCAAGGTTGGTTAGATAAAAAACAATGAAGGTCAGGCACAGCGCCGTGAGTAACATGACTCCGGATCTTCTTAAAAGAAAACTGCCCATCCTCTCTCCGAGTAATTGCGATTACATTAGTGCGCGGGGATATAAAGAAAAAGGGCTGCCTGAAGGCAGCCCCAAATACATCTCAGTTTATAACTATACTTCTTCCCAGAATAAATCCTGCGGACGGAACTCGAAAGTGATGTGATGGTTTGCACCACCAAGACCTTCTTTGGTGTAGTTAGTCAACGTACGCCAGTATGGCTGCACGATTACACCTTCTTCCTGCATGATCTCCTGACAGATTTTGACTTTCTCGCGACGCTTGTCGACATCTGCCAACGCTACCGCTTCTTTCAACGCAGCATCGAAGTCTGCGTTTGAAAAACCTGCTTCGTTCCATGCTTCACCGGAGCGATAAGCAAGACCGAGAACCTGAACACCCAGAGGACGATGGTTCCAGTTAGTTGATGAGTAAGGATACTTAGCCCAATCGTTCCAGAATGTAGACCCAGGCAACACGGTACGCTTAACTTTGATACCCGCCTTACGGAGCATGTCTGCAACCGCATCAGTAGTATCTTTACGATAACCTGCATCAAGAGACTGGAGCTCGTGCTCGTAGTCAGCCATGCCAGCTTCTTCCATCAGAGCCTTGGCACCTTCAGGATCAACCTTCTGCGCTGGAAGCTCTGCGTAGTCAGGGTGCATCGGACCAACGTGATGATTTTCTGCTGTTACACCGAGACCACCGATGCCAAGCTCCAGACAAACCGCCGGATCGACAGCCATTGACAATGCCTGACGAACTCTCTTGTCTGCGTAAATCTTCTTACCATCAACTTCCGCTTCTTGATTGGTACGAATAACAATCGTTGCCGCGGTTACAACATCGTGGCGTACCATGCCGTCTATGCTATCGAATAGTTCGATGATCTCTGCGCCTTCAGCACTGTAGATACAATCAACTTCATCAGATTCCATTGCGGCAAAGTGAGAAGCCGGCTCAGTACCATAATCGATGAATTCAATACGATCGACCCAGGCACCATTGCCTTCATTCCACCAAGTGTGATCTTCATTGCGTACCAGAACAGCTTTCTCACCAACTTTGAGTGATTCAGGCTTATAGGGGCCGGTGCCGATTGGGTTATCAACTGTGTGGTCTGCATCTTTATGCACAATAGCGGCAGGGTAATCCGCCATACCCGCAATCAATGAGATATCCGGTGCAGGAAGGTTCAGCTTAACCGTGTGATCGTCTACTACTTCAACACCACCTTCAATGGCTTTTTCAGTAGCGTCGTCAATCAGGGTAGCGAAGCGACCAGCCATAGAGTTGCCTTCTACGCTTTTGTCACACCAGCCAATAATATTACGTGCAACATCTTCAGCGGTGAAATCATCACCATTGTTCCACTTAACGCCCTTACGTACATTGAGCGTGTAAGTTTTTGCGTCATCGCTAACTTCCCAGCTTTCAACCAGACGACCACTGAAAGTTGCGTCGTTGTTGTACTCAACAAGGTATTCCTGCCAGCCGCGTGCAAAGTTAGCAATCTGTGACCAGTCATAGGTGCGCGGATCTTTAAGTGCACGTACTTCAGTCTGATACCGCACAGTGCCGCCCTTAATCTTGGCGTGACCACCAGCGTGGGCAGTCGAAGGTGCAACCATACCGAGCATGCTGTAGGCAGTAGTAGTACTCGCACCAAAAATACTCGCGATTGCCAGAAATTCACGGCGTGACATGTCACTGCCGCTCTTGCGCACAGAATCAGCCATGTCAGTGACTTGTGATGGCAATTCCTGTCCATTCTTTTTAAAAAACTTCATTCAAATCCTCCGTAGGGATTGTGTATAAATTTTGAATCATCCCGCTCACCAAACGCGGCGTGAATTGCCCGTTCCAGGAGCAAAACCAGATCAGCCCTGACCAAATTTCAGTGCCTAATCTTAACATGGGCACAGGCACGGGATTGAGACACAGATTGCCCGTACGCGACCGGAGGCATGGACACATGCCTTTAGTTGATAATTCAACATATTTTTGAGAATGAGCCTTGCGTGGGAGCAACCGGTTTCAGCGGACTCTGTGATATACAAGGCACCTGCAGCCTCGAATCCAATATCATCCTGTGCAGAATAGTTAAGATACTCAGCTATCAGGAGACCGGTTTTTGCAGTGACAAATAGAAGGCAGACGCCTGTTTACCCACCATGTAATCATCCAGAATGACCGAGGAGCTTGCGATGGATTGCTGCAGATGGAGCTCCTTTACAGACTCGGCAACCTCTTCGAAGTAAAGCGGCCGACAACTGAACACCATCCATCCACCAGGCTTTAGCGTGCGCAGCATTTCGCTCAGGAAAATCCCCTTAAACCTTTTGGTATACACACCAATTGAGATGATGCCATCGTAATAATGATCAGGAAATTCGATAGATTGAGTAAAGTCGGCCTGCACAAGAGATTGATAATCGCCCCGCTCACCTGCAAGATCCAGCATGTCGGCAGAGAAATCGCTGCCGTCGATCCGATGGTATCCAAAATCGCAGAGAATACGTCCAACCCAACCGGTACCGCAGCCCGCATCATGGATTAACGCGTGTTTGTCTGTGATGCACTGACGTAGAAGCTTTGCGCCAATCTGAGGGGCAACATACCCAAAGCCATCGAGATCGCGATCATAGGTTTCCGCCCACTGGCGGTACAGAACTTTAACTTCGTCAGGATCTTCTGTGTTAACCAGACGATTTATCAGCTCATCCAGCAGCGGTTGTTGCGAGATAGCATTGCTCCCGAAGTACCAATACAACGCATTCCCTACCACATTATGAAGAATGGATCAATCATCCATATTAACTATGGTAATACCACGGCAATGTAGTAGCATCAAATGTAATATTGTGTGTCGGGCAGCCTTAGGCACGCAAGCCGGGCACGGAGACTATCAGCACACGGACGTGCATTTTTCTCTACCCATCCAACGCCTGGCACTGAATAAAAAGCAATCCGGGCAAAGCCCGGTTGCTCGTTGTGTCAGACCGGGCCACACTCACTAAACACTGAGTTGCTCAAATCCCTTCAGCGTTGCGAGGCTATCCGATGGCCCCACAACAGCGTAGCTTGTTTCCCCGGTTTTTAAATACCGCTCAGCCACTGATTTTAGATCATCCATCGTCACCGCAAGAATCCGCTTGCGAGCGTCGCGGGTGTAATCAGCCCCTCTGCCAAAGCGTTCGGAGAAATAGTTTCCGATCGCCTCGCCTGCCGGTGAACCCGGCTTATCAACACGACCTATGATGCCAAGGATGGCCTCTTCAAGCAGACGTTCTTCATGCGTTTCATTCAGCATCCACTCTACCGATGCATCAAAGTCATCATAAGTTTCCTGTAAGCGAGGATCGCGATAAGAGTAAAAACGGAACGCACCACCCTCGCCATCGTAACCGGCACCACCACCATACGCGCCACCTTTTTCCCGTACCGCACTGTGCAGATATCCATTACTCAGGTATTCACCAAGTACAGTCAGTGCTGCAGAATCTTTATGACCCGACGGCACAGCCACATGAGCTTGCGCACAGTAATTTACCTGCGCATTGGCAGACCATGCCTGTTTTACAACGCCGGTTTCATTCTGATGTTTAAAAGGTGTGATATCAGCACTGTTATAAGCAATACCCGATGCGCCAATCACGTTTTCAATTTCACCTTGCATCTCGGCTTCACTGACTATCAACCACTCTCTGGGCGCGTTGCAAATACGTTCATGAATGTCACGGAATTGTTCTGCAAGGATCTGCAATTCATTTTTATCTGCCTGAATTCGATCATCCATCGCTTTCAAATCCAGAATTGCCTGTAAGCCACTCCATTGATGACTTAGAGATGCCGCAGCGCTCATACCACTACTCGCCGCACTTGACGCCAATGAATGTCCGCGACCAGCAATAGAACCCTCCACCCGTACCCGTGACTGCGAGATTAAATCACCAACGCGATCAACTTCAGAGAAGTCAGGGGAATCCATGGTCTCTTCAATCAGACGAGTGATATGTTGCATGTTGCGGTTGAGCCCTTTGGACGAGAGCACCATCACTGCATGCAAACTGTTACTGTCACCGAGCACGCTGCGGGTAGTCACCCTTGCACCAAGACCACCGAGCACGGATGCCTGCACTGCCTGTGTCTCTATATAACTGCGACCAGCACTTCCAACCTCTGCCAGCGCCATCGCATAATAGGGTAGAATTTTAGTAAGCTCGGCATCAAAATCAGGCAACTGTGTGACCAACTGCTTGTAGACCATACCGTTGGTACCGGCCTTATACATACACGCAGGCATACTCCCGATCTTGTGATGCTCACCCACAGGGTATTTAAGATCATCGGGTACATCGGCAAGCGTTACTCGTGGCAGCAATTCGGGATTATCTTTACTGGTTTGCCGCTCTTCGAGTGCCACTGCGAGCTTTGCAATGCGCTCGCGCTCTTCCTGCTGCAAGCTGCCATCCAGTTGCTTTAACACCTGTGCCTCGGCCGCCTCTTCCTTGTTGATTAACTCGGGATCAGGAGACATAACCAATCGAACCCTGTGCGGGTTGTTCAGTAACAACTCTTTTATCAGGCGCGGTATGAATTGCGGGTCTTCTGCGTCCTTTCGAACCTGCTGCAGCAAATCATCAATCTCAAGTGCCGAAACCGGATCACCACCGTGCAGTGCAGGTGTCAGTGCGCGCAGCGATAACTGCAAACCGTACGGAAATCCATCACCAGTGACTTCACGTTGTGATAACTCAAGCTGATGCAGTACAGATTTAACCGCCTCAGCCGGCACACCCTTTTCGGCCACCTCTTTCAGGACTCCGAGTATTAATGCCTCTACTTCATCTGCACGCTCAGGATCACTCCCTTCCATACCAGCGGCAAAACCCATCTCACGGGTATCATCATCAACACCACATAATGGCGACGGAGAAGTACCAAGATCGGAAGTCTCAAGCGCCAATCTCAAAGGTGAACTGCTATTGTCGAGCAGTACATCCGCCAACACACGGGCCTCCATGACTTTACGGATGTCAGAATTTCTGCCAAGCAACCAACCCAGCACCACATGGGTACGATTTTCAGTTGGCCCCTCAGGCAAAGGATAGGTAGCAGTAATATTCTGAGGTGAGGTGTAACGTTTTTCATCCGGGATAGCGAGATCAGAGACATCCAGGTGATCAAACTCGGCTAGCGCTCTGTCTTCAAATCGGCTTTGTAACTCGGCAGCAGGTAAGTCTCCATAAGTAAACATCACAGCATTGGACGGATGATAGTGGCGCGCATGAAAAGCTTTAAGCTGCTCCCATGTCAGGTCCGGTATGTTGGCGGGATCACCACCACTGTCATGATGGTAGGTAATACTCGGAAACAGAGCTCTGGAGAACTGCTTCATTAACCGAGCGTTAGGAGAACTGTAAGCCCCCTTCATTTCATTGAACACCACACCTTTGTAAGTCAACGGAGAATCTGTGTTGCCCGGCTCTGTGAAGTCAAGGCGATGACCTTCCTGTCTGAAGTCAAGCTCATTGAGGCTCGGAAAGAACGTCGCATCAAGGTAGACATCGAGCAGGTTGAAGTAGTCTTTACGATTGCGACTGGCAAAGGGATAGGCAGTCCAGTCACTCGAAGTAAACGCATTCATAAAAGTATTAAGTGAGCGCCGCATCATCATAAAAAACGGATCGCGTACCGGATAGCGCTTGCTGCCACACAGGGCTGTATGCTCAAGTATGTGCGCGACACCTGTGGAGTCCTGGGGAACCGTCAAAAAAGCCACCAAAAACGCATTCTGATCATCATCTGCTGACAGATGAATATGCCGGGCACCGGTCTTTTGGTGTTTGTATTCCTGGTACTCAAGATTCAGTGAATCAATCGGGTAACGTCTGATTTCTTCAAATGCAGCGCTCTGAGGCATAGATGCTCCGGTTTAAAAAATAAGGTCTAATTCGAGACAGGCGGCCTGCCAATCTGCAGGGCAGTTTACACCGCCGGAAAATTCTGCGGCAGATGCCACTTCCTACAGTCGTTATAAGGACTGTCACCCGCAAGTGCAATAGCCAGAGTACAGCAGAGACAAGACGGGCAGTTAGCGAGCCACACAACCAACAGATGACAATCCAGAATCTACTCAGTTCCGGAGCAATCTGCCAAACTCTCGGCTACTGCGAGTGGTAAATCCCTTGTCACCATCACGCACAATGAAAAAGCCAGCCAATGATAGTTGATCAGCAAGTTTCAACCCGTCGTCAGGCCCGAGCACCATCAGAGCTGTAGCCCAGCCATCCGCCAACATAGTCGAGTCTGCAACCACAGTGACAGATGCCAGACTGTGGCGTACCGGGTAGCCGTTGCGGGGATCAATAATATGCGAGTAACGCACACCATCAGACTCGAATGCATTGCGGTAGTCGCCGGAAGTCGCGACACCACCTTCTGACAAATACAATCCTTTGCTCGTCGCACCAGAGGGTAATACCTCTGGCTGTTCTATGCCAATGCGCCAGCGCTCACCCGCAGCATTGCTTCCGCTCGCACGCAATTCACCACCAATTTCTACCAGATAATCGGTGTAGCCGAATGACCCGACTGAAGCCGCCAGCAGATCTACCGCATAGCCCTTGGCAATGGCATTAAGATCAACCGTGAGGTTACTTATGGATTTTCTAAGTGCAGGCTTACCCGTATCGATATGCAGATTTTTATAGCCGACTCGTTGTAACAGAGCCTCTATTTCATCGTCATCAGGAATACGATCGACTTCATCACTAGCGAACCCCCAGCGTTTAACCAGCGGTCCTACCGTCGGATCAAACGCGCCGTTGGTAGCCTGTGCAATAGTATTCGCAACGTCAGCCACCAATGCAAAATCTGCAGGTACATCGAACCAGTGGGTACTAACAGATGTGTTAAAACCGGTAATGGAGGAATCAGCCTGATAAGTTGACATGGCTGAATTCACTCTGTCGAGCGCACTTTCAATATCGGCCTTTAAGCGGTCCTGGTCGTTTGATTTCAGCCGCGGCACGATCACACTATAAGTGGTACCCATGGTCGCACCCGTGAGAACCGGCACGTCCTCAGAGCACGCACTCAGTGCGCCTGCGATCAGCAGACAAACTAAGAGCCTGAAAGCAAACACATGATCGATCATCACCGTACCTGGTTAAAATCGCAGTGTAATGCAGACACGAAAACACAACCACCCACGAATGGGTGGTTGTGTCATCGAGATTTAATTTGTTGGGCGGAACTACTGGCTCGTCAGCTGGTTTTACCAACATCGCAGCCAGTGCGTGTTACATGGTGTGGGTTTCGCGCTCTGAATCCACCAATGCACCCAGCGTCTCTTCAATGGCACTCTTGACTTCATCTGCCTTTTCGCCGGTCAACTGAATGCCGATCCCAGCGGACTCAGTGCCACCTGCAGAAGATAACCAGCAGACTTTTCCGGCGACAGGCCAGCGCTCTGCATCATCCATCAAACCGAACAGCAGGAATACCTCATCACCGAGGTTGTACTGCTGCGTGGTCGGCACAAACAATCCGCCACCTTCGACAAACGACATATAGGCAGCCTGCAAGGCGCCACGGTCGGAAATGGAAAGCGAAACAATCGCCTTGCGATTAGTGGTCATTGAACAGTCTCCGCACGAGTTCTGACTCTCATTATTCGAGTATCGGCCAACACACCCTCAAGCACAGTCAGGGTCTTCAAACTGGGATTATCCAGTCGCAAAGCGTGTTGAAACCTTTCGAGTGCGCGACTTAAAAATCGCCGCTCGGAAGGATGCCTGTTACTACTCGTGCGGCCATCAGGGGTAGAAAGTTCAGCGGTTTTGATGTGTTCTGTGGTCCACTGCATAAAAAGCGTCAGTGCATCCCGCGTATCCAGCACATCCGCGGTCTGCGCGGCGAGCGTTGCCGGCTCATAATCCGCCGTCAAAAACTCTACAAACCGCGCCTTTACAGCGGATATTGCGCTCAAATCGACCTCATCACTGAGTGTACAAGCCGCGAGCGGCGAGCCGTGGGCAAACTCCAGCGCCAGTTCGGGCTGATCGATCTTTTGCTCGCGCAACCATTGCAAGGCTTTCGCAGTTTCCGGTGGTGGAAGTGCCATTCGCTGACAACGACTGCGAATTGTGACCGGCAGGTGAGCGTCATTATCAGCCAGCAAAATCAGTATGCAGCCGGCCCCGGGTTCTTCGAGTGTTTTTAACAAACTGTTTGATGCGGCACGAGTCATCGTATGGGCTTTGTTGATAATCGCCACACGATAGGGCCCATAAGTGGTGGTGAGCATCAACTGATCAGTGAGCTTGCGTATCTGATCAACGCTTATCACCCGCGCCTTATCCAGCCAGTCCAGGTGGGTAATATCCGGATGCGTCCCTGCACTTATCAGTGCACAGCGCGGGCAGTTGCCACAAGGGGCCTTACCTGCCGGTTCATTACACAAAAGCGCATTGGCAAGTTGCCCGGCAAACTCAAGCTTACCCACACCTGATGGACCCACAATAAGATACGCATGGTGCAGACGTTCGATGACCGCCGCCTGAGTAAAAACATCCCATACCGTTTGTTGCCAGGGATACGGTGCATTCATGGTGACGGTTTTATCATAGCAACAGTGATGATTTATCTAACCTGCCACCGCAGTCTGCAGCCACGCGCTGCAACTGGTATTCAGTTCAGAACAAATACTGGCCGATACTGTTTCAAAGTCAGGGTTGGCATCAATCACTTTAATACGTTCGGGACTGGCCTTTGCGCGTTCGAGAAAGGCCTGCTTTGCACGCGCAAAGAACTCGTCTTCCTCTGTCTCTATACGATCAAACTCACGACGACGTTTAGTGCGCTCAAGACTGGTCTCGCGACTCGCATCCAGCAATAGCGTCAGGTCTGCCTGTAGCGATCCGAGCACCCATTTTTCAAGTGATGCAACTCGCTCACTACCCAATTGCCTGCCACCACCCTGATAGGCAAAGCTTGAATCAGTGAAGCGATCACACACTACCCAGGTACCCGTTTCCAGCGCTGGCACAATCACTTTCTCAACATGCTGAGCGCGTGCTGCAAACATTAACAGGAGCTCTGCACTCGGGACTATCTCCTGATCCGTGTTTAGCAGTACATCGCGCAGCTGTTCCCCAAGTTCGGTGCCACCGGGTTCACGGGTTTGCAACACCTCTACGCCACGATCAACAAGAAAGTCGGTAATCACTGGAAGCACGGTCGATTTACCGACCCCCTCAACGCCCTCCAGTGTTATTAGCCGTCCGCGCATCGTTATTTCTTTTTCAAAATGAATTTACGCACTGCTGCGTTGTGACCTTCCAGTGTTTCATTAAATACATGCCCGCCAGTGCCATCCGCCACAAAGTATAAGGCTTTGGTGTCTGCTGGATTAACCGCCGCATTGATCGAGGCAGCACTCGACATGGCGATAGGCGTAGGCGGCAGCGCCGGTATCGTGTAGGTATTATACGGCGTTTCTGTCCTTAGATCTTTGCGTGTGATGTTGCCATTGAAGTCTTTGCCGATCCCGTAGATCACGGTCGGATCCATCTGCAGGCGCATTTTCTTTTGCAGTCTTCCGGCGATAACCCCGGAAATGATTTCACGCTCACTCTCAACGGAGGTTTCTTTCTCTATTATTGATGCAAGCACCAACACTTCGTAGGGACTGGCCACCGGTACAGTGTCAGATCGGTTTTGCCACGCCGTTTGCAGTGTTTTTTGTAATTCTTTATGCGCTCTCAATAAAAACTCGGCGTCGGTGGTACCTTTAGGAAAAAGATAGGTATCGGGTAAAAACTGCCCTTCCGGGTGGCCGGGTTCTGCACCAATGAAAGCCATTACATCTTCATCGGCAACGGACTGCAAAGTTTGTTCAAGTACATCATGATTGGCCAGAGCTTCCCTCACCTGCCAGATGTTCCAGCCTTCAAGCAAGGTTAGGGAGTGCTGCTTCTGCTGGCTCTTTTGCAGGGTGCCAAGCAATGCTATCGGGGTGAGTGAAGTTGACAGAGAATACTCACCGGTTTTAATTGAACGTGCATCACCTGTGTAACGAGCATAGGCCTCCCACCAAAGTGGTCGTTTCATCATGCCCTGCTTGTTCAGATTACGCGCCAGGCTGCGGGTTGTAGCACCCGGCTTTACTTCAAGCTCAAATTGTTGCTCAGGCGTCAGCAGTGGCGAGTGCAAAAACTGATAGGCATCAAAAGCAAGGAAGCCCGCGATGACAAGTGGAAGCACAAACACGAATATCAGAATAAGTTTTTTCAAGCGATGCGACTTCAGAAAAACTTCACATCTACAATTGACTGAATATCAAAGTGGCGTTGGTACCCCCAAATCCGAACGAATTGGATAGCACATGCTGCAAGGCGATATCTCTTGCCGTGTGGGGCACGTAATCGAGGTCGCACTCGGGATCCGGATTATCAAGATTGATAGTGGGTGGTACTGACTGATCCTGCAGCGCCATCACCGAAAAAACTGCCTCGATTCCACCCGCGGCCCCTAACAAATGACCGGTCATTGATTTGGTCGAACTCACCGCAAGTTTATCAGCGTGATTGCCAAAACTTCCTTTGATGGCGTTGGTCTCTGCTACATCACCAGCACCGGTAGAGGTGCCGTGTGCGTTGATGTATCCGATGTCGTCCGGATTCAAGCTGGCGTCTTTCAATGCGGCGTTCATACAACGCTTTGCACCGTCACCGTCTTTGGACGGCTGAGTCATGTGAAACGCATCACCGCTCATGCCATAGCCTGAAAGCTCGCAGTAAATTTTTGCACCACGGGCTTTTGCAAACTCATACTCTTCAAGTACCAGCACACCGGCTCCATCACCGAGCACAAAGCCGTCCCGATCAACATCCCATGGCCTGCTTGCGGCCTGCGGATCATCATTGCGAGTCGACAGCGCGCGCGCTGCCCCGAACCCGGCCAGACCCAACGGGCACGTTGCCATCTCGGCACCACCACAAACCATTGCATCGGCATCGCCATATTTAATAAGACGAAACGCCTCACCAATATTGTGGGTGCCAGTAGTACAAGCCGTGGTAATGCAGACATTCGGTCCTTTCAATGACCGCATGATAGAAAGGTTGCCGGCAATCATATTAATGATGGTGGATGGCACAAAAAACGGTGACATCTTGCGTGGGCCGGAATTCAGCAGTGCTGCATGCTGTTTCTCGATGTTGGGCAAACCACCGATGCCCGATCCAATGGCCACACCAATACGTTCGGGATCATGTGTTTCAGAAGAGAGCCCGGCGTCATCGAGCGCCTGAATACCTGCAGCGACGCCAAAATGAATAAACTCATCCATCTTGCGAGCATCCTTTGCGCTCATGTACTCACTGACATCAAAGCCTTTGACCGACGCCGCAAAGTTGGTGGCAAAGCCACTGGTATCAAACGACTCAACTGTGGCTGCGCCGGACTGCCCTGCAAGCAGGTTTTTCCAGCTGTCCGCGACAGTGTTGCCTACCGGGGTGATCGCCCCGAGGCCGGTGACTACAACTTTACGAACACTCAAAGGAAGTTCCCGATCCTGTAGTCCGTGCCGATAGCCGACAACGGACCGAACTACCGGCTGGTGCCGGTACTAACCAAGGTTGGCGTTGACATAGTCAATCGCCTGTTTAACCGTTCCGATCTTTTCTGCTTCTTCATCGGGAATTTCACATTCAAATTCCTCTTCAAGCGCCATTACAAGCTCGACTGTATCGAGGGAATCAGCGCCCAGATCGTCTACAAACGAGGCGGCTTCAGTCACCTCTTCGTCTTTAACCCCAAGTTGCTCTACGACGATTTTCTTTACGCGCTCTTCGATACTGCTCATATTGGTTACCCTCCCAGGGAATGGTGTATTCTGTGGTGCTGGGCCGCACCGTATCCCGTATATTGTATTCAATACCGGTTTGGCACGCCACTATCGCAACGAAAATTGTTTGTGTTTTTCTGCCTCCGGATCGAATATTCCGGATTGCCGACCCAAACTGCTGGTAGTTGTATAGACGCCGATACTAGTTATCAAGTCCTGACGCCATTATTTCGCCACAACCGGTGCAATATACGCCTCAAGGAGTCTGCGCGGTAGTCATCCACGCAGGCAGACCCCTTAGTTCATGTGCATTCCGCCATTCACATGCAGCGTCTGACCGGTAATATAATCCGCATTAGAAGAGGCGAGAAACGCCACGGTGTGAGCAATCTCCTTCGGCTCGCCCAACCTGCCGAGAGCAATCTCCTGCTGGAGTGCTTCTCGTTGCTCGTGCGGCAACGCGTCGGTCATATCAGACACAATAAATCCCGGTGCTACCGTATTCACGGTAATGTTGCGCGAGCCAACCTCACGCGCCAGCGATTTGCCAAATCCGATAATGCCCGCTTTGGCCGCAGCATAGTTTGCCTGGCCCGCGTTACCGGTCACACCGACCACTGATGCAATATTAATTATTTTTCCGCGCCGCGCTTTCATCATGCCGCGCATACAGGCTTTGCAGGTGTGAAAGACCGATGACAGGTTCGTACTGACAATGTCATCCCATTCATCGTCTTTCATTCGCATCAGTAGATTGTCTCGGGTAATACCGGCGTTGTTTACCAGCACGCTAATCGCAGCAAATTCTTTGGTGATTTCTGCGATGACAGACTGAATCTGATCTTTATCAGAAACATTGAGCACCTTACCGCAGCCTTTCACACCCGCCTCTTTAAAGCGCGCGGTAATGGCGTCGGCACCGGCCTGACTGGTCGCTGTACCAATAACGGTTGCACCCTGTGAACCTAGCACATCTGCGATCGATGCACCGATACCACGACTGGCACCTGTAACCAGCGCGACTTCTTTATCAAGATTTTCAAGCATCAACTGACGCCCTCCTTTTGGGCTTCAATAAGTTTTTCTACCGCAGACAAGTTTTCAATTGCATGAGTCGACACAGATTTGTCAATACGTTTGCACAAGCCCACCAGCACTTTACCAGGCCCAAGCTCGACAAGCTCCGTCATCCCATTAGTCACCATATACCGCACCGAGTCAGTCCAATAGACAGGATTGGTGACATGCGATTGCAGTGATTCAACAATAGAATCGACACTGGGTAATACTCTAGCCTGAGCATTTTGCACGACCGGTATTTTCGGCGCTACCAACCCGGCATTTTTAATTGCGTCTGCGAGTTCTGCCTGTGCCGGTTGCATGAGTGAACTGTGATTCGGCACTGAGACTGGCAACATCATCGCCTTTCTGGCACCTTTGCTTTTTGCGATTCCGCAGGCATTTTCAAGCGCTTTTAAGTGCCCCGAGATCACTACCTGCCCAGGTGAATTGAAGTTAACTGCCTGTACCACCGCGTCTGGTGTGCTCAGTTCTTCACACATCTTGACAGCTTGATCATCATCCATCCCGATCAACGCCGCCATGCCGCCAACACCAGGCTCTACCGCACCTGCCATCAGCTTGCTACGCAGAGCAACAAGTTTAGTGGCCTCAGTAAACCCGATAGCTTCACTGGCCGTCAGCGCCGTGTATTCACCCAAACTATGCCCTGCAACGTAGGATGGCACCGGCATGTCAAGTTCTTTCCAGACACGCCACACGGCAACCCCCGCTGCAAACATCAACGGCTGCGTGATCTCGGTCTGACGCTGTTGCTCAGCACTACCATTTTGAGCGATGTCCCAGAGGTCGTAGCCCAAAACTTCAGACGCCTCTGCGAAAGTAGCGCTCACTGCTTTGTACTGTGTTGCCAAATCGGCCAACATACCGGGAGACTGAGATCCCTGCCCGGGAAATACCACTGAGAGTTTCATAATAGATCCTGTATCTTTGCTGCCTGTGGTTTTAAGCCTGTGCATTTAAACAGTTGCATCGGTTAAAACCAATCCTGCGGTTTGTTGCAACGGAGGTCACCCACAGGCCGACCCCGTTACATTTATATTTTGTCGAGTGCTGGTCTGATCAAGCGGGACGCACCACATCAGACATATCGTACAGTCCGTTTTGCTGCGCACCAATCCACGCTGCGGCTCTTATCGCACCTCGCGCGAATGTCATGCGATCAGTGGCCTTGTGAGTCACCTCAAGCTGCTCACCCTGACCACAAAAAAGCACAGTGTGCTCACCAATAATCTCACCCGCTCTTATGGTGGAGAACCCGATTACCCCATCGGGCCTTGCACCAGTGATTCCCTCGCGAGCAAACACGCCACATGCATCCAGCTTTTTACCAGATGCATGAGCCACCGCATGCCCCATGGCAAGCGCTGTCCCACTGGGTGCATCTACCTTGTGTTTGTGGTGTGCTTCTATGATTTCAATGTCGTATTCAGGCCCCAGTACGCGCGTCGCGTGATCCAGTAGCTCGAGACTCAAGGTGACCCCGACGCTGTAGTTAGCTGCATATACTACTGACGTTTGCCCGGCGGCAGATTTGATTAACGCTTCATCGTCAGCATCCAGCCCGGTGGTACCGATAACCATTCGCTTACCAGCGCTTTGCGCGTGTGCCAGTAAGCTCCGCGTGTTGGCCGGTGCAGTGAAGTCAACAATGGTATCGAATTCCGCTACGGAATCGATGCCGGGTACGAGCTCTACACCGAGGCGCTCATTACCGACCAAAAGCCCGACATCAGTCCCTATATGTTCACTGTCAGGGTGCTCGGTCGCGCCGGCAAGCGTGACATCGTCACGCTCAAGTGTGGCTCTCACCAGCTGCCGGCCCATGCGCCCGGCAGCGCCCGCGACTACTATCTTTGACATCCCGCCTACCCACGTTATCAGTCCGCCAGTATACCACAACCCGGCACAGCTCCGCCCGCTTAGCGCGAGCTGGCGCTCACGGAATTAGCAGCTTTTGCAAGCCTTCTACATCGATAATCTCTACTCCCAGCGCCTCCGCTTTCGCAAGCTTGGATCCCGCAGCTTCGCCGCAAATCAGCGCAGACGTGTTCTTTGACACAGACCCTGTGACCTTCGCCCCTCGGGCTTTCAGCGATGCCGAAATGTCATCGCGACTCAAGCCTTCAAACTTGCCAGTAATAACGAAAGTCCTGCCGGCGAGATCCTGTTCACCACTCGCCTCAGGCGCTGCATCCTCTGATGGCCAGACAATACCCGCCGCAACCAGTCTCTTCACTTCATCGGTATTTTGTTTGTTACTGAAAAAATCAACAATGAGTGCTGCCATGGTCTCACCGACTCCCTCAACCTTTGAACCGGCTTTAGACTGCAATTCGGATGCGCTCACGGCCTTTAAGGCATTGGCGGTCGGAAACTTCAAAAGCAACGCATCGAGCTCGGATGGTTTTATTCGAGGGACATTGTCATCCAGCCAGCTTCTTAATACCTCACCATCTGATGGCAAATCGTTACTCTGAAACAATTCCACCATGGCATCGGCTCGAGTCTTACCAATACCCTCGATACCCTTGGGTATAAAATAGTCAAAGCTCGCATCTGCCAGTGCATCAACAGACTTGAAGTGTCCTGCCAACTGTTCAGCAGTGGTTTCACCAACTTCAGGAATACCAAGCGCAAACAAAAATCGCGGCAATGTTGATGCTTTACTGTGCTCAATGGCATGCAACAGGTTATCAGCTGTTTTCTCGGCTACCAGATCAAGCTTCAGTAACTCTTCCCGATCCAGGTGATAGAGGTCACTGGCTGTCTTGACCAACTCCCGAGACAATAGCTGATCCACCAACTTCTCACCCAGGCCATCTATGTTCATCGCACGGCGAGAAACAAAATGTTTTAGCCCCTCGCGCCGTTGCGCCATACACTCGTATCCACCCGAGCACTTTGCTACTGCTATATCGTCGTTTTCAATGACCGATGAACCGCACTCGGGGCAGACGTCCGGTAGCTCTATCTTCTGTGTATCTTTCGGGCGCTGTGATTCAACCGCTGACACAACTTCAGGGATAACGTCACCGGCACGACGCACTATCACCGTATCACCGATTCGTACGCCCTTACGCGCCACTTCATCCATATTGTGTAGAGTTGCATTGCTGACCACAGCGCCGCCGACAAACACGGGCTCGAGTCTGGCGACCGGTGTCAATGCTCCGGTCCTCCCGATCTGAAAGTCAACTGAAAGTAACCGGGTAGTAGCCTCCTCCGCCGGAAACTTATGTGCGATTGCCCAGCGCGGTGCGCGTGATACAAAACCCAGTGACTCTTGCTGCAAGAGATCATCTACCTTGAAGACAATGCCGTCGATTTCATAGTCAAGCTTGTCACGACGCTTGAGCATAGACTGATAGTATCGATTGCAGGCTTTGATATCTTTCTGCTGCTTACTTTCAGGATTGACCGGTAAGCCCATAGACTTTAACCACTGCAACATACCCCAGTGCGTGACTGGCAAATCAGTCTCTACTTCTACCGGACCGGTAGAATAGATATAAATTCGCAACGGTCTGCTGGCAGTGATACTGGAATCCAGTAATCGTAAACTACCGGCAGCCGCATTACGTGGATTGACAAACACTTTGTCTTCACGTTTTTCCTGCTCTTTGTTAAGCGCTTTAAAAGACGGTTTGTCTATAAATACTTCACCGCGGACCTCGATCAAACCATCCGGGGCGTTCTCAAGCTTCAATGGCAAAGACTTTATAGTACGAAGGTTGGGTGTAATATCCTCGCCAACCTGACCGTTGCCACGAGTGGCGCCCTGTACAAACAAACCATCCTGATAAGTCAGACTGACTGCCAGTCCATCCAGCTTGGGTTCCGCAACGTAGCTTATTGCCTGAGACGAGTCTTTTAGTCGATCCTTAATCCGCTTGTCAAAATCTTGCAGATCCTTTTCTTCAAACGCATTGCCCAACGACAGCATCGCCTGCCTGTGCGTCACTTTTGAAAATTTGTCTAACGGTTGCCCCCCCACCCGCAACGATGGACTGTCTGCTGTCAACAGATCAGGGTATTTTTCTTCCAGTGATATCAGCTCATTGAAGAGCTTGTCGTACTCTGCATCAGGAAGTTCTGGTTTATCCAGCGTGTGATAGAGATGGTTGTGGTGATTTATCTGCTCACGCAACCAGTCAATGCGTTTTGTCGCATCAGTTTTAGATAATGCCTTGGCCATTTTTCAACCAGATAGTCAGTAAATTGATGAATCTGGTGAGAATAATAAACAATTACCGCACACTTAGGCCATAAAACCCGGCGGATTAGCGTTCATGCGGTGGTATGGATGCAATGGGGCTCGCAAAGTCCGCGTGTGCCTGCGCATCTACAGGCTTAAAGGTTCTCTCAGTCACAGCGATCTGGCAAACCCGACTAACACCCGACCGATACTCCCGGGCAGGCCGTACCGGGCGCTGCACAAAACCGCCGCCGCAGTTTGGGCAAACATTCATTAACACGTCATCAACGCAATCGGCGCAAAATGTACATTCGTAAGAGCAGATTCTGGCGTCAATTGAGTCGGGTGGCAGATATCTGTCGCAATGTTCGCAACTCGGTTTGATTTTCAGCATGCCTGGTCTCTCTCACAATTATTAGCACTCCGGTTTTCATCCTAAAGAAGTAAGACCAAAACAACAAACCATCAACAATAGGCAATATCGATCCAATATTTTTCTGTCAGCTCAGTCACACTACTTGCGAAATGACTCATCCACAGTGCCGGTAAAACATGCCATCACATAAGGGAAACCTG
>CAZQKJ010000006.1:0-29816 GCA_964593315.1 uncultured Granulosicoccaceae bacterium | reverse complement strand
GGCCAGGACAGCACTTTTTAGGGTGTGACCATACCCAGCGGAATTTCGAAAACGCTTTCTACCGATCTTCAATTGCCGATAACAACAGTTTCGAGCAGTGGGAATCTGAAGGCGAGATGGATGCATCGATGCGAGCTAATATAAAATTCAAATCCATGCTTGCATCATATGAGGCGCCTGCGATTGATCCATCAGTTGATGAAGCGCTGCTTGCGTTCATTGAGGCGCGGAAAAATTCCTTTCCGGATGCGAACTACTAGCCAGGCTTTATCCCGGCGTGAGCAAAGCTGGTGCGCGCTGGTCCGTCGAGTGTAGGGCCTGGCCTGTGGTGACGGCGAACTGCCAATCGCTTGCCCGAAGCCCCACCCGGAGCTGACCTCTATACCGATGTGACTGAAGTGTGAATGCCACATACTGGCGACGCTATTGGCTAAATTCTATCCTTACCAGGATGTGCCACAACGCTGCTGATAGTCGCCTGCGGGCAGGTTTATGGGTGAATATCGGGAATTTTTATCCCAAATGACTGACATTTCGGCAATATTTGCCAAAATTATTGGCTTCTGATGAATTTTTTTATGCTGGAGCGGAAAATAAAAAAATTGTATTTGATCAATAGATAAGCAAACTATTTTGAGGGTTTACTTTAACAATAAATCATATTTAGTGCAGTGGCCCATGATTGTAAAATAAACTGGCACTAAGTCAGGATGTCGCAATCAGTACATGATTCGAGCTGTACTTAACAAGTTGAAAGACTCGGCAAGCAGCTAGCGATCAAAAGAATTGCACCTGCACAGCACAGGAAGTGCAACCCTTCCGGATTTTAGATCCGGTAAGTAATTAACCGTTGGGAACGCGAGGCTACGATAAAAATACTACTGGTTGGAATAACTGCATGATCAAAAGCAAAACCCCTGGACCGACAAAAATCGGTTTCTTACTGGTACCCGAGTTCTCGATGCTCGCTTTTACTTCGGCACTGGAACCTCTGCGGATGGCAAACCAATTGTCAGGTGAACTACTCTATGAATGGTTCACGGTAGCAGCATCGCACGAGGAAGTGACAGCCAGCAATGGCATTGAAATAACACCGAATCATTCTATTCAGGATACACCGCAGCTCGATGCGATATTTGTCTGCTCTGGTAATCAGATCCAGCACCATATTGATTCAGACGTTGTCAGCTGGCTGCGCACAGCCTCCAAGCGAGACACAGTAATGGGCGCTGTGTGCACAGGCTCGTACGTGTTGGCCAAAGCAGATGCTCTGGATAATCATCGTTGTACCATTCACTGGGAGAACATGGCCAGTGCCAGAGAAGAGTTTCCGCATCTGGTGATCTCGCCAGAACTTTTTGAAATCGATGAAGGCCGTTACACCAGTGCCGGAGGTATAGCGCCACTGGATATGATTCTGCATGAGATCAGAGATGCGCACGGTGCCGACCTTGCCAATGCGATTACCGAGCAATTTATGTGTGATCGTATTAGAGACAAGCACGACAGACAACGCGTGCCACTGACTCAGCGTATTGGGAACCAATCAACCGAAGCTTGCTGAAGCGGTATCTTTAATGGAAGCAAACATTGAAGAGCCAATGACGCTCGATGAGTTGTCTTTTCATGTGGGTCTTTCGCGTCGCCAGCTTGAGCGGCTGTATCAACGCTATCTGCAATGTGTACCAACGCGATACTATCTGGAGTTAAGACTCGAACGTGCGCGGCAGTTGCTGCTGCAGACCAGTATGCCTATCGTAGATATTGCTCTGGCTTGTGGTTTTATATCTGCGCCTCACTTCAGTAAGTGCTACCGCGATACCTTTGGATTGCCCCCACGTGATGAGCGCCGCAGGGCTGCAGGTCAGGTAGAGGCCAGCAAAGCTGCCGCAAAACAAAATAATCGTAAGGGTTCGAATCTGCGTCGCACGACGGTGTGCTCAGCTTCTGCGCCGTCTGCGGCGGCCTCTGCGCCCCCCGCCTGAGTCTTCGGTCGGTTCAGGCAGAGTAACTTCTTCTGAGAGCTTTGGGAAAAGCGCTGTTTTATGCGGGATTCCCATAGCTTCTACGAAGTGATCCTGAAACTTCTGCTCAACAGCGGTCTCAATTTTTTCTACCTGGTTTACCAGGTTTTCAATATCGAGCCGAGTGGTGCGATTCAATAGCGCCATCCTTGCACCTGATCCTGCTGCGTTACCGGCTGATGATACGTTTTTCAGATCGCAGTCGGGTATCAGGCCCAGCACCATCGCGTACTTAACATCTATGTGACTGCCAAATGCACCGGCCAGTCGGATGCGGTCAATCTTCTCAACTTCCAGTCGGTCCATCAACAATCTCACACCCGCGTACAGCGCTGCCTTTGCGAGTTGTATTTGTCTGACATCGTTCTGGGTGATCAGTATTTTTACATCGCCATCGTGAAGCAGGTAAGAGAATGTTCTGTCATTTTCTATAACCCGTGCAGATGATGATGGATGGGTTGAAACTATTACCCCGTTGGTGTCGATCAGTCCGGCCAGAAACATTTCAGCGACCACTTCAATAATGCCGCTGCCGCAAATACCCGTGACGCCCAGTGACTCTGTGACGGCAGCAAAGCCCGATTCATCTGACCAGCAATCACTACCGATAACACTGAATTTTGGCTCCAGTGTGAGCGGATCAATTCTTACGCGTTCAATAGCGCCCGGGGCCGCTCTTTGGCCGCCACTAATCTGTGCGCCTTCAAAGGCCGGGCCGGTTGGGCTTGAGCAAGCGAGTATACGATTTTTATTGCCCAGCACTATCTCGGCATTGGTACCCACGTCGACCAGCAGAGTCAGTTCATCCATCGTGTCTGGTCGTTCCGCCAGTATGACGCCCGCAGTATCGGCACCTACGTGGCCTGCTATGCATGGCAGTACATAGATCTGTGCATTGTGATGAGTATTAAATTCGAGATCAGTAGCTTTGCAACGTACCGGTTCATCGGTAGCCAGCGCGAACGGTGCGCCACCAAGTTCGACTGGATTAATACCCAGCAACAAGTGGTGCATAACCGGATTGGCAACCAAAGTCATTGCTACCACGTCGGTGGCGGGCGCCTCTATTTCATCGGTAGTGGAAGTGACCAGCGTGTTGATGGCCTCGCGTACTACCTTGGTCATTTCTACTTCACCACCAGGATTCATCATCACATAAGAAACCCGGCTCATCAGATCTTCTCCAAAACGGATCTGCGGGTTCATGATGCCCGAGGAGGCCAATACGTCACCGCTTAGTAAATCGCAAAGGTGAGCCGCAATGGTGGTTGATCCCACGTCTATAGCAATCCCCAGTACTCGTTCTTTAAGTCCGGGCCAAATTGCGATGATGTTGTTATCTTCTGCAACTGCTACAGTGACCTGCCATTCTCCTTCGCGAAGTACCTTCTGCAGCCCAGGTAGTAACGACATCTCGACCTTGAGATCTTTAAGCTGCCATTCGTTTTCTAAGGCCATTTTTATCCGCTGCATGTCCCCTGTGGGTGAATGCATATCTGGTTCTTCTACTTCTATAAAGTACAGTCTTACCAGTGGATTCAGTTCTATATCCAGTAGATCAGCCCCTTTTCTGACCACTTGCTTATGCACCTGGCTATCCGGAGGTACATCAATCACTACATCTCCGAGCAGCTTTGCCTGACAACTCAAGCGGCGGCCTTTAAGAGATATCTTTTTTACTTTCTCCCAGCGCTCTTCAGTTTTGGTAAATGATGAAAGGTTATCCGCTGCGGATACAATTTTGTGTTTCGGAAACTCGCCTTCAGCGCATAGCACCTGACAGCGGCCACAGATAGCACGGCCCCCACAGACAGAATCGATATCTACCCCAAGTGCTCGTGCTGCTTCAAGAACCGGTGTCTCCAGTGGAAAGCTGCCGCGCTTGCCACTGGGTGTAAAGACCACTTTGACCTGTTTTCCGGTGTTTTCTGTGGCCATCCCTGTGTCACTTGCGTCTGGCGATTTTGAACTGTCTGTCATCTATGAAGCTCCTGCCGGTATCAGCCAATCTGCCGTGCTTTTGCTGTACTTCTTGTGTACTCGTTCAGCACAACGCGTAATCTTAGCCTGCTGTACTTAGGTTTGAAGCAATTGCAGTTTGAAGCAAGTGCATCTGTCGGTTAGGTTGTTGGCTGATCAGCTAATTGCCTGCATTTTATTTACTTGCAGGACGCCTGCGTTTTGATACACGACGTCCTCGGCCTTCACCTTCTTTAGGGGGTTCTCGGTATTTACCAATCCAGTTCAGGCAGTCGGGGTCGTGCCCCATCAGTACATCAGCCGCCAGAACTGATTCCATGACTTCTTTATGGATAGGGTTAGTGATTGCAGAAGTCATTCCGTGAGAGATAGCCATGGACAAAAATGCGCCGTTTATACCATCGCGATTTGGCAAACCAAAACTTATGTTAGAGGCACCACAGGTGGTATTGCATTTGAGTTCACGTTGAATTCTGCCGACGATATCAAACACTTGTCGACCGGCTTGTCCCATCGCGCCGATAGGCATAACCAATGGGTCGATAACTACATCACAGGCTTTGATGCCGTAATCAGCAGCGTGCTCAACAATTTTTTTGGCCACTGCAAACCGCACAGCCGGATCTTCAGAGATACCGGTTTCATCGTTAGATATAGCCACCACTGCGGCATCGTACTTTTTAACCAGTGGCATAACTCGTTCAAGTTGTTCCAGTTCGCCGGTCACTGAGTTCACCAGAGCGCGACCTTTGTAAACCTGAAGCCCGCGATCCAAAGCTTCAACGATTGATGAGTCTATGCATATCGGGATATCGCTTAACGATTGCACAAGCTCAATGGCTTGCGCCAGTAGCGCAGGCTCATCTGCGAGTGGAATGCCGGCGTTGATATCCAGCATATGAGCACCGGCTTCAATCTGTGCAATAGCATCTGCCTCTACACGACTGAAATCCCCGTTTTTCATCTCTTCTGCCAGCAGTTTTCTGCCGGTAGGATTGATGCGCTCTCCGATTATGGTGAACGGTTTTTCAAATCCAATTATATGATCGCGCTTTGCAGAGCCGATTATAGTTTCAGTCATAGGGTTTCTCAGATCGTACTTCCGGACAAAAGAATTTTACTGCTGCGTCTAATGTAACGTAGAGCGAAAAACAGAATCAGCGTGCAGGCGCCTGACGACTGTTGCGCAGCGACAGTATGCCGGATCGATCGACAATTTCCGGCACTGCACGTTCCTGACGGTAAGCCATGATATGACAGCCATGCACGCCGTCGATTTCTACCAGTTGCTGAATCATCTCAACACAGATTTTTACACCCTCGGCTTTTTGGTTATCAGCGCCAGCCAGTCTTTCCACGACCGAGTCGGGAATATGAACACCCGGCACATTGTTGCGGATCCACTCTGCGGTTTTAGCGGATGCCAGTGGTCCAACACCGACCAGAATAAAGACTTTTTTATCAAGGCCCAGATCGCGCACTCGTTGCATATATTGGTTTAGTAACCCGATGTCATAGCAGTATTGTGTTTGTACAAATTGAGCACCAGCAGCTACTTTTTTTGCCAGCCGCTCGGCTCGAAATTCGTAGGGTGGTGCAAAGGGGTTGGCTGCAGCACCTAAAAATACCGGTGGAGCGTGATCGAGCTTCCGGCCACTTTCGAAGGTGCTTTCGTCCCGCATTTTTCTGCCGATTTGCAGTAGCGACATGCAGTCCAGATCGAATACCGGTTTTGCCTGAGGATGATCACCAGATTCGACACCATCGCCTGTCAGGCAGAGGATATTGGATACACCCATTGCGGATGCGCCGAGAATATCTCCCTGCACAGCAATACGGTTTTTATCACGACAGGATATTTGCATAATCGGTGAGTAACCGGCGCGGGTTAGTAAACCACATACAGCAACGCTCGACATATGACAGTGTGCGCCGCTGCCGTCTGTGGCGTTAATAGCATCAACGTAGCCATCAAATACACTGGCGCGTTCATATACCTGACTCGGATCTGCAGAATCCGGTGGCGCAAGTTCGGTTGTTACGGCAAATTTGCCCGCGCGCAATACACGTTCAAATCTGCCTGGTGAAGAGTGTCCCGGTAAAATTGGCAGTAGCTCGGCGGGTGAAAGATCAACGTTACGCTGCTCCATCGTTCACTTTAGCCTTGTTCGATTTAAGATCAGAAGTCAGATCTGATTTCGTGCTTGTGGCGGGTTGGTCCTGAAGCTCGGCATCTTTATTTTTATCACGCGCCACAGCAAGCCATGACGAGCGACCCTTTAACTGGTTATTCACGGCAAACTGCACAACATGTACGTTGTTGTTTGCCATTCGAGTTCTGCCTTCCCAGGCTTTGACCCAAACACAAGCCATGTCAGGCTTGATTTCGCAGTTGCCATTGGCTCTAACGCCACCACATGGGCCATTGCGAAGTGTTTTCGGGCAGTTCATTGGGCAGGACATACCGGTTGAGCTCAGTGCGCACTGACCGCACATCTGACAATCAAACAACAGGCCTTTAACTAATTTTTCAGTGGCTGCAAATGGTGTTTCGAGCCGTTGATAGCCAATAAACTTCCATACCGGATGGAGTGCCACTACAAGCTTCTCGAAGCTCGAGTAAAACGCTTCAAGAATCCGCGCTTGTTTTACCGACCATAGTCGTACCTTGTACAACCTAGTTACTCTTTGACGTCGTCGGTTGCAGGATTTGCCAGGCCCTTGTTTTTAACAATTGCCTGCAGGGCTGCGTCATCGAAGCTTTCCTCAATGGCTTGTGCTGCTTTTTTAACTTCCATGTCCAGATCATCAGAGCAATCGGATTGTACCCGGCGCCAGTCTTCCAGATACTCATCGGTACTGCCTTTTCCAGCGCGCATGGCTGCCATATCAATCGCCTCCATGAATCGATTGGACAGTGGGATCTTTGCAGTTTTTCTTCCGGCCTTGGCAGTTACCTGTGACGGTATATCGCGCCAGTAAATGGTGATTAGTTTTGCCATTTCCGTTTTATCTCAACCTTGCGTTTGATGCCATCGGATGACACTTTCATTAAACTGTGTCAAACCGCTCTCAAGATCACCGTAATCAGTGCGTCGATACTCGTACTCGAGATTAAGCTTTGATGCTGCATCCTGCGCCATTTGTATCAGTTCAGGGTTGTCTGTTTGCGCCAGGTAAATAAGTTTCTTGTAGTTGCCAAAATACATCTCCCTGAGCTCTGGATGTTTTGCTATTCCAAGCTCTTCAATGATGATCCGTTCAAAATGTCTTGCGAGGAAATCGGTTAAGTAGAAAGTGCCAAGCTCATCTTCAGAAATAGCTTTAAACGCTTCACCGCCTGCAAAAAACTCATAGCAATGTGCCCCCGGCAGGCGTTCTACATTTTCTTCGCGAATAACTGTATCGAGCAGTCCGCCAGTGCCGCAATCGGCAAATGCTACAAAGATTTTGGAATAACGATCACGCGCTTTGTGGATCAATGTACGCACTGCGTCGGGGATTTGCTCTGGCGTGTTGTGAATTTTGGCGGGTATGCACTGTACCCGCAGCTGTGACCATTGATTGATATCAATAAGGGTTGTTATTTCTTTTGCCAGAGCCCCGCAAGCTATGACCAGTGCGGGTTGCATTGCCATAGTTTTAGCTAGTGCCTATCCAGTAGCGCTTGTTTCCAGATGGGCACTAGGTAGCAGCTGCCCGTTTTTCAGCAATCAGCTGTGATGCAGTTTCTACGGCTACCGCTGCGTCGCGACAGTAGGCGTCAGCGCCAATAGCTTCTCCGAATTCATCGTTTAGCGGTGCGCCACCGACCAGTACAATAAACTTGTCTCGTATGCCCTGTTCCTGCAAGGTGTCGATCACGACTTTCATATAAGGCATGGTAGTGGTCAGCAGTGCTGACATGCCGAGTATATCCGGCTTGTGTTCTTCAAGTGCTGCCAGATAATCTTCTACCGGATTGTTGATGCCCAGGTCGATGACTTCAAAACCTGCGCCTTCCATCATCATCGACACAAGGTTTTTACCGATGTCATGGATATCACCCTTAACCGTACCTATGACCATTGTACCAATGGTTTCAGCACCGGTTTCAGCCAACAGAGGGCGGAGAATTTCCATGCCGCCTTTCATCGCGTTGGCTGCCATCAACACTTCTGGCACAAACAATATACCGTCACGGAAATCGATCCCGACAATGCGCATGCCTTCAACCAGTGCATCGTTGAGGACCTTGTCGGGTGTCCATTTTCGCTCCAGCAGAATATTGGTGCCTTCGACGATCTCGTCGCGCAAGCCGTTGTAGAGATCATCATGCATTTGTTCGACGAGCTCATCATCATTGAGCTCCGAAAGAATGATTTCCTCTTCGTCGTCGTATTCTTCTTCTGACATGGATTAACTCTCTGGAAAGGACGCCACTACAATGGTGGTATGTGCCCGAACTATAGTCCCGAATCGGGGTGTCGGCTACAAAGCTACCGAATCGCAAGAGTAGAGCCAGTCAGCCATTGTGCATGGTAGTCCTGCGACTACCATTTTCTGAATTACGACTAGCTGCGAGCCAGTTTGCCGGATGCTTCGCAGTTGTGACTGGAAAATCGCCATTTGAGTTCCGACCGGGAGTTCTGGCCGGGCCGCATTTATGCGTTTTTCTGATCAATCGCCTCAGCGGCAGCAATGGCGCACATGTTGACAATCCCGCGCACGGTAACCGCTTCTGTGAGTACATGGGCCGGCTTGTTCATACCCACAAGGATCGGTCCGACCGGGACTCCGTCGCCAAATACCTTGACCATGTTGTAGGCGATATTCGCGGCGTCAAGATCGGGAAGGATCATCAGGTTGGCAGATCCGCGATAGGCCGAGTTTGGAAACAGGCGATCACGTATCCATTCGGAGACTGCAGCATCGGCATGCATTTCACCTTCAACGGGTAAATCGGGGTAGCGCTCGACAATGAGCTCCCGCGCCTTACGCATCTTGCGACTACTGGCGTTGTCACGGCTGCCAAAGTTCGAGTGTGATATCAGTGCTGCCTGAGGCTTCATACCAAATTGTGCGACCACTGAAGACGCAAGGTTGGCAGTCTCTGCAATCTGTTCTGCAGTTGGATCTACTGTCACATGTGTATCGGTGAGAAAGTAGGTGCCCGATTGCAGTATTAACAATATTACTGCAGAACAATCATCTATGCCTTCACGTAAGCCGACAATACCTTTGACGTAGTTCAGGTGTCGAACATACGCGCCCTGTGTGCCGCAAATCATTGCGTCTGCATGACCCATATTAACCATCATTGCCGCGAGCGCGGTGGTTCGTGTACGCACAACGCTTTTAGCATAGGCTGGCGTCACTCCACTTCTACCCATCAATGCCAGATAAGCCTCGGTATACATTTCAAGATCTGGATTTTTATTGGGATTAACTATCGTGAAGTCGATACCGGTTTTGAGCCTTAGTTGTAGTTTTTCGATATTCTGTTCAATGACTGACTGGCGCCCGAGTAGTATGGGTTTACAAATTCCATCATCGACCAGTACTTGTACGGCATTGATGACGCGTCTTGACTCTCCCTCTGCAAACACCACTCGTTGCGGGCTTGACATGGCTTTTGAAAACACTGGCTTCATGACCATGCCTGACTTGAATATGAAGTCGCTGAGCTGGTTCTGATATTCCTCAAGATTTTCAAGTGGTCGTGTAGCCACGCCGCTATCCATAGCAGCTTTTGCGACTCTCACAGGGATGGTCGTCATTAAGCGCGGATCAAAAGGCTTGGGTATAAGGTACTCAGCACCAAAACCAAAAGTTGAGTCTCCATAAGCTGATGCAACCACATCAGATATTTCACGGGTCGCGATCTCGGCTATCGCTTCGACCGAGGCTATTTTCATTTCCTGGTTAATTTGAGTAGCACCCACATCCAGTGCACCGCGGAACAGGAACGGAAAGCACAAAACGTTATTAACCTGGTTTGGATAGTCTGAACGACCGGTTGCGATAATGGCGTCATCACGAACTGCGCGTACTTCCTCAGGCATTATTTCGGGTGTGGGGTTGGCCAGTGCGAAGATAATCGGTGTCGCTGCCATGCGCTTTACACTTTCTTTTTTCAAGACACCCGGGGCCGAGAGGCCTAAAAATATATCGACGTTGGCAATTACATCATCGAGTGTGCGAGCGTCAGTATCGATTGCATAACGGCTCTTGTACTTGTCCATCTGCTCGGTGCGTCCCTGATAGACAACACCCACAATATCGATGACAGTGATATTGGCTTGCGGCAGTCCAAGGGCCACCAGTAAATCAAGGCAGGCAAGCGCTGCCGCTCCTGCACCGGAACAGACGAGTTTTACTGAGTCAATACTTTTGCCTGCAACCTTCAGTGCATTCATGATTCCCGCGGTCACAACAATGGCTGTGCCATGTTGATCATCGTGAAAGACCGGAATGTTCATCAACTCGCGCAGCCGGGTCTCAATTTCGAAGCACTCTGGTGCCTTGATGTCTTCCAGGTTAATGCCCCCAAAGCAGGGTTCCATTAGAGATACGGCATCCACAAAGCGGTCTACATCGGTGGTGTCGAGTTCCAGATCGAACACGTCGATATCGGCAAACTTTTTGAACAGTACTGCTTTACCTTCCATCACAGGTTTGGATGCAAGCGGGCCGATAGCACCAAGGCCGAGAACGGCTGTACCGTTAGTGATTACCCCCACAAGGTTGGCGCGTGCGGTAAGGTTCGCGGCCTGGTTTTTATCATCAACAATCGCTTCACAGGCAGCAGCAACGCCAGGCGAGTAGGCCAGTGCCAGATCTCGCTGGTTGAGCATTTTTTTCGTTGCGCTGATTTCAAGCTTGCCAGGCTTTGGATAGCGGTGGTATTCAAGAGCTGCGTCGCGAAGTTCGTCGGCCATAAGGTGCCAGTACTCTATTTGAACGGAGTCAATGGTGGATTGACAGGTGCTTGTCACGCCACCTTTGAAGTGTAACCGCTCCTCAACAGCGCCGCGATGATTTAGTGGCTTGCCTTCGGTGCGTAAATATCAGTACAGGTACCCTCGGCAACTTCACAGGCGAAATTCAGAGTCTCTGAAAGAGTTGGGTGCGGGTGTACGCTGAGTGCAAGATCTTCTATGTCGGCACCCATCTCCAGAGCAAGTACCGCCTCGGCGATAAGTTCACCTGCGTTGGTGCCTACCATACCGGCGCCCAGTATGCGCTTAGTGTCTGGATCAATGATGACTTTGGTCAGCCCCTCGGATCTGGCATTGCTGAGTGCGCGTCCACTCGCAGCCCAGGGAAAGACGCCTTTTTCTATTTTCACGCCCTGTGCCTTTGCTTCTGTCTCGGTCAGACCCATCCACGCTATTTCAGGATCGGTGTAGGCGACAGATGGAATTGTTTTAGCATCAAAGTAGGACTTTTCACCAGAAATGACCTCGGCCGCCACTTTGCCTTCGTGCGTTGCTTTGTGTGCGAGCATGGGTTGGCCCACGATATCGCCAATTGCGTAAATGTGATCAACATTGGTGCGTTGCTGCTTGTCGACTTCGATAAAGCCGCGCTCATTGACATTGACGCCAGCGTTTTCAGCGCCAATATTTTTACCGTTTGGTGATCTGCCTACCGCCAGTAGTACCTTATCGAATGTGTCGGTTGCGGGTGCTTTGCTACCTTCAAACGATACAGTAATTCCCTGTGCGCCTGATTCCATTGCAGACACACGTGTGTCGAGATAAATATTTTCAAACAATTTCGAAACGCGTTTTTGGAAGGGTCTGACCAGATCGCGGTCGCAACCGGGGATGAGGTCACTGGATAACTCAACAACTGTGATTTTGGTGCCAAGCGCCTGGTAGACGCAACTCATCTCGAGTCCAATGATGCCACCACCAATAACCAGCATGCGATCGGGGATGTCGCTCAGTTCGAGTGCACCGGTAGAGTCAATCAATCGGTCGTCATCATAGGGAAACCCCGGTATGCGCGCGACGGATGATCCTGCAGCGATAATGGCATTGCTAAAAGTGACACTTCGGCTGCTATCAGTTGAGATGATTTCAATCTGGTTCGCAGAGCTAAAGCTTGCATCACCGTAGGCTACCTCAACGTTTCTTTGTTTGGCCAGGCCCGCGAGGCCTGTGGTGAGCTGGCCAATGACTTTTTCTTTAAAGCCGCGCAGTTTATCAAGATCGATGACCGGTTCGCCAAAGCTTACGCCATGATCCTGCATCTCACGTGTTTCGTTTATGACTTGTGCAGTGTGAAGCAGGGCTTTGGATGGTATGCACCCGACGTTTAAACACACGCCTCCGAGGTCAGGATAGCGTTCTATCAATAATACAGAAAGCCCAAGATCAGCGGCTCTGAAGGCTGCTGTATAACCGCCCGGGCCTGCGCCAATCACGACGACATCATAATCATAGCTCCCGTCACTCGTGGTGTTGGCGGCATTTGCGGCCCCTGGCGCTACTGTTTGAGTGGCAGGCTCAGCAGCTTTTGTTTTTGAATCAGGTGAATTGTCTTTAGCGCTGGATTCAACTGAGTCAATGACCGCAATCGCAGTTCCTTTGGAAATTCGATCCCCCACAGATACCAGTATTTCGGTGATCTCACCGCCAACAGGGGCCGGAATTTCCATGCTGGATTTATCGCTCTCTACTGTAATTAGCGAATCATCCAGATTGATGTTGTCACCAACATGAATCAGCACCTCGATAATTTCGACATCTTCGAAATCACCAATGTCTGGTACTGATACGGTAACGAGATTGTCCACGTGCGGTCTCCGAGGGGTACTAATAATAGATAGTTGTTGTGTAGTGTTCTGCTAGTACAACAACATCTTGCGAATATCGCTGATCACTTTGCAATAGTGCGCCATAAATCGTGCTCCGTCGGCACCATCGATCACACGGTGATCGTAGGTTAGATCAAACGGACATATCATGCGGGGTATGAACTCGTCGCCATTCCAGACCGGTTGCATTTTCGCACGAGAGATTCCCAGTATCGCCACTTCAGGTGGATTAACTATCGGGGTAAAACCTGTGCCACCTATGCCACCGAGGCTCGAGATAGTCATGCTTGCACCTTGCATCTCTGAAGGCTTGAGTTTCTTCTCTCTTGCACGTGTGCTGAGATCAGTCATCTCTTCTGATAGTTCATAGATGCTTTTCTTATCAGTGTCAGTGAGTACTGGAACCACCAATCCGTTTGGCGTGTCTACCGCTATACCAATGTTAAAATACTTCTTATAAAAAAGTGATTTTCCGTCGGCGGACAATGAAGAATTAAAACGCGGGAATTTCTTTAAGGTAGCTGTCAGTGCCTTGATATGAAATACCAGGCCGGTAATGCGTATGCCTTGATCAGCGGCTTCTTTTTTTATGGAGCTTCTGAATGTTTCAGTTTCTGTTATGTCTGCTTCATCGTGATGGGTCACCATAGGCAGGTTGAGCCATGCACGGTGTAGATTTTCCGCAGTCAGCACATTAATGCGCGTCATCTCGACTCGTTCTACTTCACCGAACTTGCTGAAGTCTACTTCCGGTATCGATGGTATGCCTGCGCCACCGCCACCGGCGCCACCATAGTTACTGGCAGCTGATGACATACTGGCTTTAACAAACTGTTGAACATCTTCTTTAAGAATACGGCTCTTATGGCCGCTGCCACTGATCAGCAGCAAATCAACACCTAACTCTCTGGCAAACTTTCGAACTGACGGGCTCGCATGAGCGCGCCGGTAAGATTCATCGGCGATTTTCTGTGTAGGCGATGACTTGGATTGAGGTTTGTTTGATACTGGCGCGGGTGCAGTTTCAGCAGGTGCTTGTGTTTTTTCCGGGGCGCTAGCAGGTGGTGTTGCCACTGCGTCAGCACCGGTTGTGCCTGATACTTCTGCCACCAGATCACCGTGCGATAATTTATCACCGACTGATACAGCAATCGATAACACGGTACCCGCTGCTGTTGACGGGATCTCCATGCTTGCTTTGTCGCTTTCCAGCGTGATCAGAGACTGGTCAATATCGACTGTGTCGCCCTGGTTCACCAATACCTCGATGACTTCTATTTCTTCAAAATCACCGATTTGAGGCACGACCACTTTATGAGTTTGCGCGGCAGCAGAGTCGGTACTTGCTGTTTGCGTGATTGTGGCAGGTTCGCTGCTATCAGCTGGCGGCGCGGCTTCAGCTGTTTCATCGGCATTATCAGCTGCAGCCGATATTTTCGCTATCACATCACCTTGCGAAAGCTTGTCTCCAACTTTGACCAGTAATTCGGTAATCGTGCCACTGTGAGTTGAGGGAATTTCCATGCTGGACTTGTCGCTTTCAAGCGTAATCAACGATTGCTCTGCAGCAACGTTCTCACCTTGTTCTACCAGCACTTCTATAATTTCAACGCTGTCGTACTCACCTATATCCGGTACGCGGATCTCTATGGATTGTGCCATGTTCTTCTCCGCCCTAGCTCGTTACCGGGTTAGATTTGTTTTGGTCAAGGCCGTACTTCTCTATTGCTTTGGCAACCACCTCAGGTTTGATTTTGCCTTGTTCTTTGAGCGAGTTAAGGGTAGTGATAACAACATAGCGTCTGTCGACTTCAAAAAAGTCTCTTAGTTTTTCGCGAGTATCTGAACGTCCAAAACCGTCTGTGCCCAGAACTTTATAGGGTGCGTCTATGAATTCGCGTAAACCGTCTGCTAACGTCTTCATGTAGTCACTTGTAGCAATAACCGGATTCGGATATGCGCTTAGTTGTTCTGTGACATAAGGTATTTTGGCAGCAGACTGTGGATTGAGATTGTTCCATCTTGAAGCGGCCAGTCCGTCGCGTCTTAACTCGGTAAAGCTTGTTACACTCCAGATGTCAGCGCCGATGTTCCAGTCTTTCTCGAGCATTTCGGCTGCAGCAATAGCTTCTCGCAGTATCACCCCTGAGCCCAACAGGTTGACTCTGTGTTCTGCGTTGGGCGCAGTGCTGTCAAATTTGTACATGCCTTTAATGATGCCTTCTTCAATACCGGCTGGCATGGCAGGGTGATGATAGTTTTCATTCATCGCAGTGATGTAGTAATAGACATCTTCCTGATCCTGCATCATTCGTCGCATACCATCCTGGATGATAACGGCCATTTCGTAGGCAAAGCACGGGTCATAACAAATGCAGTTGGGTATGGTGCTGGCCAGTACATGGCTGTGGCCATCTTCGTGTTGCAAGCCTTCGCCGTTGAGCGTGGTGCGTCCTGCGGTTCCACCAATCATAAAACCGCGCGAGCGCATATCACCTGCAGCCCATGCAAAGTCTCCTATGCGTTGGAATCCGAACATGGAGTAGTAAACAAAAAACGGAATCATGTTTACACCATGGGTGCTGTAGGCGGTCGCCGCTGCAATCCATGAAGACATGCCGCCGGCTTCGGTGATGCCTTCTTCCAGAATTTGTCCGGTTTTATCTTCTTTGTAAAACATGACCTGATCGCGATCTTCCGGTGTATACAACTGACCCACTGATGAGTAGATGCCCAGTTGTCTGAACATGCCATCCATGCCGAAGGTGCGTGCCTCATCCGGCACGATAGGGACAATGTTGCTACCGATTTTTTTGTCACGCGTTAGTATGGTGAGCATGCGAACAAATGCCATAGTGGTAGACAGCTCGCGATCACCTGAGTCTTTTAACAATGGCTCAAAAACTGACAACGGAGGCACTTCAAGCGGCGCTGCAAATTTTTGTCTTTGCGGCAGATAACCACCCAACGCTTCACGGCGCTCCTGAAGGTATTTGGATAATTCGCTGTTTTCGTCAGGCTTACAATATTCGAGGTTCTCTACCTGTTCATCACTTAGGGGGATATTGAAGCGGTCACGCATGTTCATAAGCGATTGAAGCGCCATTTTCTTTTGTTGGTGAGTGGCGTTGGTGCCTTCACCGGACTCACCCATGCCGTAACCTTTTACTGTCTTCATCAGAATGACAGTGGGCTGGCCTGTGTGATGAGTTGCTTCATGATAGGCCGCATAAATTTTGTGTGGATCATGGCCGCCACGGTTCAGGCGCCAGATATCCTCATCAGATAACTTAGCGACCATGTTTGCGGTCTCCGGGTACTTTCCGAAGAACTTTTCACGCGTGTAGGCGCCATCTTTGGCTTTAAAATTCTGGTACTCGCCATCAACAGTTTCCATCATCAACTGTTTGAGTTTTCCATCGTGATCTTTTGCGAGTAGCGGATCCCAGTAGGAACCCCAGATGACTTTAATGACGTTCCATCCTGCACCACGGAAGACACCTTCAAGCTCCTGAATAATCTTGCCGTTGCCGCGCACTGGGCCGTCCAGTCGTTGCAGGTTGCAGTTGATAACGAAAGTAAGGTTGTCGAGTTTTTCACGGCCCGCCAGGGATATCGCACCAAGCGATTCTGGCTCATCCATCTCGCCATCACCCATAAAGGCCCAAACCCGTCGGTTATCGGTCTTGGTGATTGATCGGTCGTGCAGGTACTTCATAAAGCGAGCCTGGTAGATCGCCATGATCGAAGTGAGTCCCATTGATACTGTTGGGAACTGCCAGAAGTCCGGCATCAGGTACGGGTGCGGGTATGAAGATAATCCGTCGCCGTCAACTTCTCTTCTGAATTTGTCCAGGTCTTCTTCTGACAATCTGTTTTCCAGGAAAGCACGTGCATAGATACCGGGTGCTGAATGACCTTGAATGAAGACGAGGTCTCCACCGCTATCGGGGCCTGGTGCTCTGAAGAAGTGATTAAAACCAACATCGTAGAGCGTTGCAGCGGATGCAAAACTTGAGATATGACCACCAAGACTAGAATCATCACGGTTTGCGCGCAATACCATCGCGGTTGCGTTCCATCGAATCATTGACCGCAGTTGGTATTCGTACTCATGGTTGCCGGGGCTAACCTGTTCCAGGTGTGGTGGAATGGTATTGATGTAGGCAGTTGATGCGCTGTAGGGCAGGTTGGCCCCTGAGCGTCTGGATTGATCGATGAGCGCTTCGAGTATGTAATGCGCGCGCTCCGGACCCTCGTGCTCGATCACAGCTTCCAGCGCTTCGATCCATTCACGGGTTTCTTGTGGGTCGCTATCCTGAAGTTCTTGCATATTGCCCTCTTAACTATAAGCGCTGGTGGCAGGTGGGGGGAGATGCCGGAAGGGCAATGTTGGATTAGTTTGCGCACTGGCCGATTTTCGACGCGCACAGCTAGTTCTGCAGTATAAACCAGCCTGTAGAAAATTGCAGATCACACACAGGATCAATTACACAACTTTGATCAGGCTAAATGAGATCGCTGTCCCTGTGAGGCTAAGTCGAACCCAACCGTTTACAATAAGCGTAGCGACCCTGAGGCTCCACACTTTCTAACGTACAGGGCGCTATGCCACCGACCTTAGGAGCCTGATCTGCATCAATGGACACGCGGGTATAGTTTTCCGTGTAGCCAAATACTTGTGAATTATTTTCCAACGTGACAGCTGCACCGCCATTGAGAGTGTTGGAGGTTGCCGCGTCCGCCGGTCGTGATTCAGCGGGTCGGCCTTCCCATAGTACGGTTGCAGTGTTGCCAATTTGGCTGGATACAAATTCGTGCCGCAGGCGCTGTGCGAGCTCACGCATCTCGGCGCTGCGATGCTTTTTTACCGATTCATCAATCTGATCTTGCATGCCTGCCGCCTTGGTACCTGCGCGGGGCGAATAGCTGAACACGTGGATATGGCCAAAGCCTGTGGCCTCCGTGAACTCAAGCGTCTCCTGCCAGTATTGCTCAGTCTCACCGGGGAATCCGACGATGATATCGGTGGTGACATTGAAGCCGGGTACTTCGGTTCGGGCCTGACGGATCAGGTGTGCAAATTCTGAAGTTTTACATCGGCGTGCCATGCGCCTGAGTACGGCGTCAGAGCCGCTTTGCAGTGGCAGGTGCATGTGCGGCATCAGACGCGGGTTATCGAACAAGCTGAAAAAGTTCTCACCGAGGTCCCACGGCTCTACCGATGCAAATCTGATTCTTGGGACATCAGTTGATGACAAAATTTCGCGGACCAGATCGGTGAGGTTGCTACTGATGTCTGAGCCGTATCCCCCCACGTGTACACCTGTCAGCACTACTTCTTGTATACCCTGAGAATGCAGTTGATTCACTTCATCGATAATCTCTTGCACGGTTCGGCTTTGTTCTTCGCCGCGTGCCATTGTCACAATGCAGTAAGTGCAGCGATAGCGGCAACCATCCTGGATTTTTATAAAAGCACGCTGTCTGTTGCGTGCAAACAGGGCGGACTCTGCAGGCAGGGTCGCCCCCTGAGGCATGATGCTGATCGGTAGTGTGTCTGATACGGTTTTCACCAGCTCCGTCTTCTGGCTGTTATCGACCAACATATCGATGCCCAGATCAGATGCCTGGCTGGTTTCACCAGTAGAGACAGCACAGCCGGTGACAACAAGTTTTCCGTATGGGCTTTCGCGTCGCAAGCGATTGATCAGTTTGCGTGATTTGCGCACGGCTTCGCGTGTGACCGCACACGTGTTGACTACCGTGACGTCTGCATCCCTGGCATCGGGTACCAATTGGTGACCCGCCTGCTGGAATTCCAGTGCCCAGCTTTCCAGCTCGGCTTCATTCAGCCGGCAACCTAATGCTCTTAGATGGATATTCACTTAAACTTTGTACAATGTTGGTGGTGGCGTTAGACACAATTTGTCAAGTTTAACGCATTAATAGCCACCGTGACTCTACAGGTTTATGCTGCGGCTCACTGTTTGGACTTTACTTATGCGATTTTATAGAGAGTGACTTCGGGAATGGATGTGTCAGTTGAATATTGTGGGTCAGGTATACGCAAACTCGACTCTCGATTGAATTCCATTGCAGTAGTACTACCGGTTGTGTCGGTAAAAAAATGGCCGTAGTCTGGGACGGAGTGTCAGGTGACGACCACTATCAGGTGCGAACGGCTGGCGGGTCGGTACGGTTGTACAGAAACAAGGTTTTCCATAGCCAGTGGAATAGCAACCGGCCGTTGTCGGGTGGTGTGTGGGATTTACTATTCTTACCCGCGCTGTTCATGCCGCAAGAATCCTTGCAGCGTGTGCTCTTGTTAGGTGTAGGTGGCGGGGCTGTGATACGTCAGTATCAGACGCTGTTGCCGGTGAAGCAGGTGGTGGGTGTAGAGCTCGACCCGATTCATATTAAAGTAGCGCACGAATATTTCGGTCTCGATCAACCGGGCGTTGAGCTTATCGAGGCCGATGCCATTAACTGGGTTCATCAATATCGCGGGCCGAAATTCGATATCGTGATTGAAGATCTTTTTACTGAAATCGAAGGAGAACCGGTTCGGGTTAAGGAGGCAGATGCCGAGTGGTTTTTGCAGTTGCATGAGCTGATTCGACCGGGTGGTACGTTGATTGTCAATTTTGAAGATCCGGCGCAGCTAAGGGAGAGCAACAGGGTGTATCCAGCGGTAACTGATGTAGCAGAAGACAATCGATTTGCCTTCACTCTACCGACTTACGGGAATTGTGTGGGTGCATACCTATCCGTTCCATCCGAGCCAGGCACATTGAGAGATAAACTCGACAAACTACTGGTGGGATATCCCGCATCTCGCGCCTCTGCACAGAAATTCCGCGTTCGGCGAGTCCGCGCCAAGTAATTGTCTCTACAAGGTTTTAACCAAATTTGACCTGAGGTGCAGCGCTTACAGGTATAATGAGCGAGTTAGATTTTGCCCCATTTGGGCGTCAAATTTCTGGCGAAGCAGATGCTTCGCTCACCTGAATAGTTTGATTAATCATATTTAAGTTGATCAGACAATCAAACCGAATAACCAGACCAATAATGAACAAGGGGATTAGTTTTTATGGTTGATAATCGAAACGGTACCGAAGGCCACGCGGTATACAACGAAGATATCAGAGACCGTCATGTGCTACCTGACGATGTGAAGCTCCGCAAATCAGTTAAATACGGCGGCGCAGCACTGATTGGGTTGCTCGCTGTCGGTGCTGGAATTCGCGGCTGCAATACCAACACCGAGATTAACCGCCTGACTCAGTCGGTTTCATCTTTAGAGACAGTTCAGGCCGACCTTGATGCATCCAATGCCAAGGTCACGGACTATGAAGCTGAAATTGCACGCTTAAAAGAATCATCCGCAGCAATGGAAGCATCGGGTAAGACCGCAGAAGCTGATAAGGAAGCTGCAGTTGCCGAGTGGAAGGCCAGGGTTGAAGAACTGGAGGCAAAGCAGGCGGAGCTTGAAAGTTCTGTCCAGGCGTCCGGTGATTTAGAGGCACAACTGGCTGAAAAAGATGCCGCAATCGCAGAGCTTGAGGCCGTTAAAACGTCAGCGGTACAAGAGATCACGGCGCTGCGTTCAAAAGGTGAAGAAGGCAACAACGCAGCGGCAGGGCTTGAAGCTGAAATCACAGAACTCACGTCTGCACGCGATGCATTGCAAGCGCGTGTCGATGACATAGAGTCACGTTCCGGAACACTGCTTTCAGAAGCGGGTGCAGTGAAGACTGAACGCGATGATCTGCTCGCCAAACTCGAAGGTATGACCACCGAGCGCGATACTGCGACTGCGGAACTCGACAAGCTTACAAACTCAGAAGGCCTAGCTGCTTACAACAAACTGAACCAATCTTTTGTAGGTCTGCAAGCGTCGTCAGATGCAAAAATTAACGGGCTGGAGACTGAGCTTTCAAATATCGCAGGCCAGGTTGCCGGGGTTAAGTCTGAAAACGAAGCGCTGACAGGGCAGAACGCAGAGCTTACTCAACAGGCAAAGGACCTACTGAGTGAAAAGGAATTGCTTGATGCTGATATCGCAGCCAAAAAAGCAGAGCTCGAAGAGCTGGCTGCCGAGCGCGATATGCTGACCGAGAAAGTGGCAACGCTTGAAACAAACATCGCGTCGCTTGACGCGGAAAAGGCTGATCTGACCGCTGAGATGGATGCTTACAAGATCTCTGTTGAGGAAAGCAGTGACGAGCTTAATACCAAAGTCACCACGTTAACCAATCAGGTAGATTATCTGAATACCGAGCGTACCGAGCTTGAAGGTAAATTGTCTGCTGTTGATGGTGAATTAAATACCACTAAAACTCAAACTGCAGAGCGCATAACCGGTCTTGAAGGACAGGTCGAAGCCTTGAATATTGAAGTGGCAGACTTAACGACTGCCCGCGATAATTTGCTTGCGCAAAAGACACAGCTTGAAGGTGAGCTGTCGGGAGTAAAAGAATCCAGTGCTACTGAAATAGCCGGGCTGATGTCATCTCGCGATGATTTTTCTGGTCAGTTGAATGCGCTGCGTATTTCAAGTGAAGGTCAGGTTGGCGAACTGGAAGAGCAGGTTGAGTCGCTGAACGTTGAAGTGTCTGAACTTACTGCTGGAAGAGATACTCTGTTAGAGCAAAAGACAGGTTTGGAAGATGAGCTTGCAGGTTTAAAAGAATCTTCCGCTGCAGAAATTGAAGGACTGAACGCCGAGCGACTAAAACTCCAGGGCGATATTGACGGGTTGACTGCCCAGCGTGCCGCACTCGAAGGAGAGTTGGGTGAAGTTAAAGAGGGTAGTCAGACCGAGATTGCTGGTCTCATGTCTTCACGCGATGGACTGGCGGGCGAGTTTGATGCATTTAAGCTTTCAAGTGGTGAGCAGGTAGCTGGTCTTGAAACCGAAATTGAATCGCTCAATGGTCAGGTCACAGACCTTACTGCTGCACGTGATGCTTTGCTTGGAGAGAAGGCAATGCTTGAGGGTGAGCTAGGTGAGGTTAAGGACAGCAGTCAAACTGAAATTGCCGGTCTCATGTCCTCGCGTGATTCGTTCTCTAGTCAGTTGCTTTCACTGAGAACTTCTTCTGGTGATGAGATCTCGGGTCTCAAAGACAATGTTGAGTCATTGACTACCGAGCGTGATGATCTGCTCGGTACGATTGATGGGCTCAATGGTGAGAAGGCAGCTCAGGTAGAGAAGATCGGCATGCTTGAAACACAAGTGTCTGAACTCGATGCAAATGTCGCTGACCTCACTGCAAAGCGTGATCAGTTAATGGCTCAAATGGATGATCTCAACGCAGAAAAGCAAACTCTCGAAACGGAGTCTGCTACAGCGCGTTCTGGCTTTGAGTCACAGCTTTCGGCACTGACGACCGAGCGTGACGAGTTGTCTGGTCTGATGGGTAATTTGAAAGATGAGTCCGCTGACAAGGTGGCGAACCTGGAAGGTCAGATTTCTGATCTTACCGGCCAGATCGAAACTCTGACCGTTGATCGCAGTGATCTTAAAAAGGAGAATATGGCAGTTGCAGATGAGGTTGCAGCGCTTGAATCTCAGCGCGATAAGCTGCAGGAAAATATCTCTGTGATGCTGGGCGATCTCAACGATGCAAAGACTGCTCAGGAAGACGCAGACGGGAAAATTTCTGATCTGGAACTGCAGTTGTCTGATATGACACTCGCTCGCGACTCTATTACTGGTGAGCGTGATCAGCTAACTGAAGACAAGAGCGGTATTGAAGCACAGCTTGCTGAAGCCGGTGCTGCGGCTACCAGCCTGACCTCGCAGCGTGACACGCTAGTGAAAGAGCGGGACTATCTGTTAGAGCAACTTGAAGCAGAGCGCACAGCGTCAGTGAGTGCCTCGGGCGAGGTTGAAGACCTTCAGGCGCAGGTAGACTCTCTTACTTCAGAGAAAGCCGGTCTGGATGCAGAATTAGCAGCCGCGATTGAAGCCCGTGATGCGAATGGCAAACAGTCAGCAATGCTTGAAGGTGAAGTATCAAGTGTTGAAGCTCAATTGTCCTCACTGAATGATCAACTTGCAGTACTGGGTAGTTCGCGTGATGAGGCGAGGGTTGAACTGAGTGAGCTGCGTGGTCAGCTAGGCAGTGCTGAGCAAGCGCTGGATGAGGCAAGAGCCAAGCTTGAGGAATTAAGCTCGGGGCAGGCATCTGCTGAAGAAGCCTTGCTTGCTGAGAGACGGCGTGCGGAAGAACTGGCAGCGATCATCGGCAGTGATCTTCGTGGTGCTGGATTAGATGACGCAAGCGTCGCGGTCCGCAACGACAACACAATCGGTATCCGAGTTGCCAGTGGCAGCCTTTTTGGAACGGGTAGTTCAAAGTTGAGTGGGCCAGGTGAAAGTGTGTTGTCGACAGTAGGTTCGAATATCTCGGCTTACAGCGACTACGATATTCGCGTTGAAGGACACACTGACAATGTGCCAATAGGTCCTGTTCTGGCCCGCACGTTTAAGAGTAACTGGGAGCTAAGTGTTGCTCGTGCAGCTTCTGCTGTTCGGTTTCTGAGCGAAAGTGGTGTGGATTCGACTCGTTTATCTGCAGTAGGGTACGGTGAGTTTAATCCTATCGCGAGCAATGATACATCCGAAGGCAAAGAGCAAAATAGACGGGTAGAAGTGGTGTTGTTCCCGAACTAATTTGTTACGGTTGAAGAAGTACCGCAGCCTGTATCTTGGGCTGCGATTTTCAACTCAAGCTAGTTAATTATTGCCCCGCCAGTTGGTGGGGCATTTTTATTTGCGGCCACCGCAATAGTTTGCGGGGGGTGTTTCAAACATACTGCCAATCAGCTGTAGACTTTGTGTATATTGACTGTAGCGTGATCGGGCACAGTGCCTGTCACAGTTCTCAATCTTCCACTCATTTGTTTAATTTGTGAAAAATCTGCCTCTATTTCCATTGTCTTCTATTGTAATGCCTGAGGGTAGATTGCCTCTGCGTATCTTTGAGCCTCGCTACACAACAATGGTGCGAGACTGTATCAAGCACCAGACGGGTTTTGGTGTTTGTTTAATTGCAGATGGATCTGAAGTTGGCCCACCGGCGCTAGCCTATCCGTTTGGCACTCTGGTTGAGATTATTGACTGGGATATGGATGACAGTGGCTTGCTTATTATTGTCGCAAAAGGGGTGCGACGATTTCGCACTGCTGATGTTTCTAGTGGTGCCAATGGTCTGTTGTTAGGTGAAGTAGAACTGCTGCCGGTGGAGTCAAAAACGCCGATACCAGCAGAGTACTCAGAACTCGCGGACATGTTAGAGCGTGCGCTCGACAGTGTCGACGAGACGCTAAGCTATACCGCTGCCGACTACACTGATGCCTGCTGGGTCAGTGGGCGGTTGCTTGAGTTACTGCCAATGACCACTGAAGTAAAACACAAGATAGTCGCGATGGATAATCCGGTAGACCGCTTGAATGCGCTACAGGAGTATCTGGATCAGCAAGAGTGGTAGTGCTAGCCGCCCCGAGCCACTTTGTTAAATCGAGCCACTTTGTTAAACCAGAACCACACAACCAGGAAAGAGCAAATTATTTACAAACAGCGGCTGTTTATTAGCCAGGGCACGGTATTAAAGGCGAATTGAAAACACTTTAGAGCCTCTGTTATTGGTGGCCTCGCGTGTCTCGGGCAATGGTGTTGAATTGTCCTCTGTAAAACCTTGCTGCAGGAACCAATCACCGCTGCGATTGCTCAATACAAACAAGGTATCGCAACCGGTTCGTCTTGCCGTTTTTGTAAGGTGCTGAAGTATATCTGATGCCTTGCCACTGGCACGAAAATCCGGATGCACGACCAGGCATCCTAGTTCCGCTGTATTGTTGTCATACATCACAAGGCTTGCACAACAGATTACGCTGCCCTCTCTTTCAATGATATAGAAGTTTTGTATTTCACGTTCCAGATCCTGCTCGCTTCTGTACAGCAGAGTGCCGTCTTCTATGAGTGGTTTGATCAAGCCCATGATGCCATTGACACTGTTGGAGTCAGCAGCGCGAATATTGTCATAGTTGCCACTATCTATCATCAGACCACTGCCGTCACGAGTAAAGAGCTCTCTTAACAGAGCGTCGCTTTGTTGTGCATCAACTATGTGGCCACGGCTGACACCTGCGTTGCAAGCTTGCATTGAGCGTTCGATCGCTGTGTGTAGTGATTGCAGGTCTTGGTCATTGTCGTTAGCTTGAATAAGATCGGACAGGTCACCATGACTACTAGCGGATACCTCTCGCACTTCGCTATTGATCGCTCCTGTATCCTGGTGAAAGTAAATGAGTTTATCTGCACCCAGCGCGATAGCTGCATGCATGGCTACGTCTTCCGACAAGAGATTAAACATTTCACCGGTTTGCGAGTAACCAATCGGCGACAACAAAGTGACCATATCTGCGTCCAGTAGTGACGCGATTTTTTGCTTGCGTACTTTTCGGACTTCTCCTGTGTGCTGATAATCAATCCCGTCGCGTATGCCGTAGGGTTTTGCAACGATAAACGTGCCGGATGCGAGTGTTATTTGTGCACCAGACATGGGTGAATTGGGTAGTCCGGTTGAAAAAGCTGACTCGAGTTTGCTCCTGACGGTGGCCACGGCATTGGTGACTGCCGGCAGTGTTTCGGTGGTGGTAATCCGCATGGGTTGCAGGCTGCCGGAATCGGTGGCGTATTCAGGAGTCATTCCACCCATTGCCAGTTGTTGATCAATCTGCGGGCGCATGCCGTGCACCAACACCAGCCGAATACCCAAATGGCTCAGTAGTGTCAGATCATGCACCAGTGATGTAAAAATCGAGGTGTCGAGCATATCCCCGCTAAACCAGACCACAAATGTTTTGCCGCGGTGGGTATTGATGTAAGGCGATGTCTGCCTGAACCAGTCCATTGGTAGCTCTTGTTTTTCGTGCTGATCAGGGAGTTTCATGGTTTGAACGAGTGTTATTGGGGTCTTTAGTAAAAATTATGGCGGTGTCGGGTGGATTGAGCACTATAATTCCACCGTGGGAACATTGTCCAAGCGCAGGTGTCGGATTCCCCGGAGTGTGTCACGATTAGTGGTCGGGGTGATATCGCTTTTCGAGGCTCGTTTTTAAAGTGGATCAAACTCTGCAACACTAGTTGGATAATGCAGGCTGGATAAACAGAAATACAGGCCTATCGACTAAAAACGTGAGTGCCGATGTGCCGCCAGAATGCCCGCCCCGTTTAACTAACCGGTAAATATCATTGCAAATCGTATCAAAAATATTTCTAGCGCTGGTGCTGTTGAGCGTGTCGATTGCGGGTTTTGCGCAGGACCGCACCGCTTTGTGGGCCGATGTGGTAGAAAAGACCGCACCGCAGGTAGTGTCTTTGCAGATCTCCTATGTTCGCGATTTTGTCGAAGCCAACCAGGGGGTCAGCTCTGCTACTGGATTTATCGTTGACGCAGAGCGCGGGATAATTCTGACCAACCGTCATGTTGTTGGCGCAGGCCCGATCAATATGACGGCAACTTTCCAGAATCTGGAGCGAGTTGATGTTGTGCCTTTGTACCGAGATCCTGTGCATGACTTCGGATTCCTTCGCTATAACCCGGAGGATTTAAAGCGCAATTCACCCCGCTCGCTAGAGCTTAATCCGGAAGGTGCCGCGGTGGGCACTGATATCCGTGTGATAGGTAGTGACGGTGGCGAGCAACTTTCCATTCTGGCTGGCACCATTGCACGTGTCGATCGCAGGTCTCCTAACTACGGTCGCTACGGACATAACGATTTTAATACCTTCTACTTACAAGCCGCCTCTTCAACTTCAGGTGGTTCCTCAGGCTCTCCTGTGCTGAATCAGCTGGGTGAGGTGATTGCATTGAATGCGGCTGCCAATAGCAGTACGGCCAGTAGCTTTTTTCTGCCGTTGGACAGAATTGTTTATGCACTGGAGAAATTGCAAGCGGGAGAACCTGTTCCGCGAGGCACTGTGCAAACCGTATTCGAGCAAAGGCCTTATCGGTTGTTAAGCAGACTGGGCCTTGATCCGGCAACTGCTCGGGATATGCAAGAGCGCTTTCCAGCCAGCAATGGCATGTTGTTGGTCAGGCAGGTGTTCCCGGGTGGAGTTGCCGAGGGTGTTCTTGAGGAAGGCGATATTCTTCTGTCTGTGAACTCGCAGCCTCTTACAGACTTTGTATTGTTAGCTGAGCTACTTGATCAGTCTATTGGCCAAGAACTTACATTTGACATACTGAGGCGTGGCCAGCAACAGAGCCTGTCTATGCTTACGCAAGATCTGGAAGCGTTGCAGCCATCTCAATTGATAGAACTGGGTGACTCGGTATTGCACAATGTTTCTATACAGCGTGCTCGTGCGATGAACCTCCCGCAGTCTGGTGTTGTGTTAGCCAAGTCAGGTTATGAATTTTCTCGTGGTGGCGTGCCGCGAGCGGCATTGATTACCAGTGTTAACGGGCAGCCGGTAGCAACGGTAGATGACCTGCTTGCGCAGCTTCCAAATCCTGATAGCGATGATGATCAGGAGTGGCGTTTGCGTTATGTCATGCCCGGTAGCGAGTACACATCTTCGATTGGTGTGGTTAACGTAAACTCGAAATGGTTTGGTGCACGCTCTTGTGATCGACGTGACAACGCACGGTTTTGGGATTGTGAGCAAATACCGTTATCTACCGATACCAATGCACCTGAAGTACTTGAGAACGTGGTGCTGCCAGGCTATCAGGATGAACGCATTCAGGCTGTAGCCCCGTCGTTGGTCAGGTTGGCTTTTAATATTCCCTATAGTGTTGATAACGTCTACGCAAAGAGTTTTAGCGGTGTCGGGTTGATTGTTGATCCGGAAGAAGGGCTTGTTGTGACTGATCGTAATACTGTGCCGGTTGAAGTGGGTGATCTGGACATTACTTTTTTCTCGACCTACAAATTGCCGGGCAAGGTGGTTTTTTCTCACCCACTGCATAACCTGGTGTTGCTTCAGTACGATCCGGCATTACTGGGCGATCTTGAAATTGAAGCCCTGCCGCTAGCCGATGAGTTTCCGTCACTTGAATCACCGCTTGAAATGATAGGCTACCGAAGCGATGGCACGATAAGAAAACAAAAAGCCACCAACCTCAACGAGGTAACCTTGTATTTTGGCACACCACAGTTGTCGCGATTCCAGCAGATACCGGTTGATGTGCTGAATGTGACTCTTGGCGGGCCGACACTCGGTGGTGTTTTAATGGATGATGCCGGTACCGTGCAAGCTGTATGGCAAAGCTTTGCCTATCAGGATGGCGATGACATCAGTGAGGGTGAGTGGGCAATGCCTGCAGCATTGGTTCGCGATACGCTTGCTCAATACCGTTCGGACAAGCCTTATTACATCGCACCTGCAAAGTTTGAATACGATTCACTGGATGTCGCGCGTGAACGCGGTTTACCGGATGAATGGATAGCGAGGATTGCAGCATCCGGTGCCGTACACCGTCGGGTGTTGGCGGTAACTCAGGCTGTGGGACCGTCTGAATCTCTTAGGGTGGGTGATGTATTACTGGAGGTCGACGGAGTCCTGCCATCAAGTTTTCGTGATCTTGAAGCTCGATTTCAAAAAGAGAACGTAGCGGTTACAGTATTGCGTGACGGTGAAGTGATGAGCATCGAAACACCGACCCTTAAGTATGATAACGATGCGACCAAGCGCGCCATTCAGTGGGCTGGATCCTTGATTCAGGAGTCACACTTTGAATTGGGTTATCAGCGCGGCAACTACACAGAGGGGGTATTTATTACCAGTACTTTATCCGGTTCTCCTTCTATTCAAGACAGCTTGTATCGTAATCGATTTATTACCGAGGTAGATGGTGTGCCGGTCAGTACACTGGATTCTTTTGTCGCTGAAATTTCTTCCAAGGATCCGGCTGAACCGGTAAGCCTGACTGTTATAGCGATGAATGGCTACCGTTCTGTCGTCAGTGTTCAACCGGAGTATAATTTCTGGCCGACAGTAGAGATTTCATTTGACGGTGAAAAATGGAGCCGCAAAGTTCTCAGCTCAGATCAGGTAGCATCCAACGATCAATGACCCATGAGGCGGATGTAGTGGTTGTTGGTGGTGGCATGGTCGGCGCTCTGACTGCGCTGGCTATGGCTCGCTGCGAGCTACAGGTAACCTTGGTAGAGAAGATTACCCCTCGTGCGTTCGATAGAGATGATCATGACATCCGAGTATCTGCGATAAGCCATGCGACACTGCAGATGTTTGAGGCAGTAGGTGTATGGCGGGACATACAAGATAAACGGGTGTGTCCTTATAAGCGCATGCAAGTGTGGGATCAGGAAACTCGGGCTGAGACAAAGTTTGATAGTGCTGCTATCGGTTATACGCAACTGGGATTTATTGTTGAAAACGGATTGATGCAGCATGTTTTATGGCAGCATCTTGAGTCACTTGAAAACGTAACATTGCAGTGTCCTGACAGTGTTACCTCTATTGATCTTCCATCCTCTCCTGGCGTACAGAATGGCTCGCAGGTAAGCACAGTCAGTTTGAGTAGCGGAGTCCAGATAGATGCAGGTCTTATTGTTGCAGCTGATGGTGCTGCCTCATCGGTTCGCACACTTGCGGGGATCAAAACTGATGGCGAGGCGTTCGATCAGCACGCGCTGGTTGCGACGGTTCGCACTTCAAAACCGCAGCAGGATATTACCTGGCAGCGTTTCACAAAAACCGGACCACAGGCGTTTTTACCTTTGGCAGGTGATCGAGCCTCTGTGGTTTGGTATCACACGCAAGGCCGCGTGGCCGAGTTAAAAGCCATGCCCCGGGATGATTTTATTGAAGCGATGCATGCGGAATTTCCAGAGCTGTTGGGAGAGATAACCTCTGTGGAGCAGATGGGTAGTTTTCCACTGCAGTGGAGTCACGCTGAGCAATATTGTAAGCCAGGGTTTGCGCTGGTGGGCGACGCTGCCCACGCTGTACATCCGTTGGC
>CAZQKJ010000005.1:0-30896 GCA_964593315.1 uncultured Granulosicoccaceae bacterium | reverse complement strand
ACAAGCGACCAACGAGGTGCGAATGCGTAGGCTCCGGCAAAGGCAATCTTGGCATCTGCGTCATTGGCACCTTCAACCAGCAAACCATCATAGAAAGTTTTTTGCACATCCTGCCACGGACGAACTTTCTGCTCGGTTGCAACGCTGTGGATTGCGACAGTTCGCAAATAGTCACTCACAGGCAAAAGGCCGGAGAACTGCCAGACCACGGGTTGCAGCTCCTGCTTCACCTTAGTGCCCCGTGGAGCAACCTGTTGCACCCCGCCATTAGCACAGAAAAACAAATCACAGCGCAGCTCTCTGCCATCGATAAATAACTCGTCCTCTGCGACACGTGTGGTGTAGGCACCCTGGTCAGCTGCAGTGGTCAGGTTCACTACAGAACAGCCAGCCAATACCCAACTTGCGCAGGACACAGCACTTAATTTACCCATAATTGTTCCGAAAATAGAATCGTTCCAGCCAGAACGGCCGCACTTAATCCGGAAAATTATCAAATCAAAGCAGGGGTATCTGTGAGAGAGTCGACGCTAACAATTGCGTTAACAAAGCAATTATTGCAGTCTAGAAAGTTATTGAAGCAGGCGTACAGATAGTGACGCAATGTGTATCAGAAACCACAGTTTCGATAACCAAACGCTCAAGAAATTAACCGCCGAATCGGAAAATCAATGGCAGATAGTGATCGACCAGCAACGCCGCAAACAGCCCCATCAGATAGTTGATCGATACCACAAACATACGCATCGGCTCTTTTACATTGTCAGCGTTTTGAATCTTGACAGCATGAATCAAAAACCACCCCCCCAGACCCAACGCTGCAATTAAATAGAGTAGGCCGCTCATATTGATGAGGTACGGCACAATAGTTACCAGCACCAGAAGAATCGTGTACAGCAGGATCTGAACCCGGGTGTACTGATTGCCATGCGTTACCGGCAACATGGGTATGCCTACTTTGGCGTAGTCATCGCGCCTGTGAATTGCCAGCGCCCAAAAGTGCGGTGGCGTCCAGATAAAGACAATCAAAAACAACAACAACGGCTCAGCAGTCACTTCATTGGTGATCGCAGCCCATCCCAATACCGGAGGCATTGCACCCGCCACACCACCGATCACAATATTTTGCGGTGTCGCGCGCTTCAGATACATGGTGTAAACACAGGCGTAGCCAATTAAAGACAAAAAGGTCAGTACTGCAGTAAGCACGTTGACGAACACCACTAAAAGAAGCATTGCCAGTACACCCAGAAGTGCGGCAAATAAAAGCACATGCAGTGTTGTCAGACTTCCTTGTGGTAGTGGCCGTTTGTGGGTGCGTTTCATTTGAGCATCGGCGTGTTGATCAACAACGTGGTTGATCGCAGCAGCAGATGCCGCGGCCAGTCCAATGCCCAAAATGCCGAAAACAGTTTCCTGAATGGGCACCATGCCGGGCACTGACAAGACCATGCCGACAACTGCGGTAAAAACCAGTAGCAGAACTACTTTGGGTTTGGTTACCTCTAGTAAATCGGATAGCAGAGAGTTCGACGACTCTGCAATAACGTTCGCTGCAAGCGCATCTGATTTATTGTCAGAGCTGATCGCCACTAGCCTATCCTTGATACTTTAAGCAGGTGTTTAAGATCTTTAAGGATTTTGGCAGCTGGCAGCTCAGGTGCAAATCGCATCATCAGGTTACCGTATGGATCCACCAGATACATACAGTCGGTACAGTCATCCATATGGCTTTGTGCGTTGGCAAACTGAGAGCGCAAACCGTCTATGCGAGTTTCATCTCCTCCCACCACGAACAACCCCTCACTGGCCTCATCCAGCTTTTCCTGCATGTCTTCCCATACCGGTGTTACAAATACACGCTGCACACGCTCCATGCGACGCCCGGTTGAAAGGCGTATCTGACGCATATTGTATAGGGCGGTTTCACAGGACTCATCACATTCATCATCGCTAAAATACACCATGCTCCATTTGCCGCGAATGTCATCCAGACCCCACTCCGGTTTCTCAGCACTGGCAAGCCCAAAAGTCTCCAGCGGCACAGCCGGATGAATTAACTCACCATTAACTGAAACCCCCGCCCCTTCATTCATTGAGACATAGGCAAACCACAGCCACGCCAGCACCAGCGGTGCGGCATATAACCCCATCAGCCCCAGCATTTTGGCGCGGCTGACAGATTGCGCAGATTTATCTACAACGCTTGCGTCATTCATCTTGTTTCTTCAAAACCATCAGGTACAGATATAAAAGCGAGAGTGCCAATAACATAGCAAACCATTGAAAAGCGTAACCCAGGTGCTTCTCGGCACCGCTTGCGACCGGCTGCCAGTTATAACGGTAATTTCCGGCCTGACCAGCGGACGCGATAACCACCGCCTCTACTGCGGGTATTTTATCGAGTTTAGCTGCAATAGTCTCATAGTCGATAAACTGAATAATGACCGGCCACGGATTTACCGGATCAATAACCGATTCACTGACAGAATTGCCCAGTGTAAACCCTCGCGACGGAGTGGTAAGAATACCCTCAAGCACTGATTCTGCGGTCAGATCGGGATCTTCAACTAACGAGACCTTGCGATCACCACTATGGCCAATCCAGCCACGGTTTACCAAAATATACTGATCTTCTGCAACAAAAAAAGCGGTGATTACCTCAAAACCCGGCTGGCCGGACACAATACGATTATCCAATAAAAATTGTCGTGACTGATCATAGCGGCCGTTTAACCGGACGCGTCGGTACAGCTGTTCTTTCGCATCGGATGCGGTCAGTTCTGTCAGAGAAGGCCGCTCCATCGCAGCCCGATGCGTTTCTAGTATCGCAGTCTTCTCGTCGGCTCGATCCAACTGCCATAATCCAAGCTTAAAAAACAGGATGCCAACACATACAGTAGCAATACTGGCTGCTACACCGGTACGAGTTTTAACTCTGCGCAAAAATCGATTAAGCAAGGTTAGATCGGAAGTTTCATGAGGATTCGGCATACCGTGTCAATGGCACCAAGCGGGTCGCGCAATCGCATGCAAAACCTAGCTTGTACGGTGCCGAACAGGATTGCGTGCGATGCGACGTGCTATTGGCTCCTGGAGTTGAATAGACGAAGGTCTGTTTTGACATGGTAGTTGAATATGGCTCTTTAAAAACAGTACTAGTGAGGAAATTTGTATCGGCTCATGAATAATACGGGCTAGTAGCAGACGTGTGTTATGGTGGAGGTTCCATAGACGAGACCACCCGCACCTAACACTATGTTATTGGTAAAGCTGCTCATTGTTATATTGCTGTTCGCAATTCTCATTAGCCTGTTTTCGGGATTGTTCTTTCTGGTGAAAGACGATGGCACTAAAAAACGCACGGTCAACGCCCTAACCTGGCGCATCGGTCTATCGATATTTACACTAATCTTTATCGTCCTATCAAGCTGGGCCGGCTGGCTCGACTGAGCCACACTCATGGGGCCACACTCATTGGCTCTGTAGTTGATTTGACACATTACACCCAGACCCATTCCAGCTTCACAGGCCATGGTCACAGGCCATAGTCACAGGCAAGCTTCCGCTCATAGTGCTTTAGTCGAGTATTACAGCACCAGAAAGCAAAAAGGGCACTGAAGTGCCCTTTTCAATAACGAAGTAATGTCTCGTTTTAAAGTATATAAACGAAGATAAACAAACCGAGCCAAACAACATCAACAAAGTGCCAGTACCACGCAGCCGCTTCAAATGCGAAGTGGTTGGTTGCCGAGAAGTGTTTGCGAGACCCTCTGATCATCACGATTAACAAAATAATCGCGCCCATGCATACGTGAAAACCATGGAAGCCTGTCAACATAAAGAAAGTTGATCCGTAGATGCCGGTAGTCATTTTCAGGTTCAGGTGCGAATAGGCTTCTTTGTACTCAAGAATCTGTAAGCCAACAAATATAAAACCCAGCACACAAGTAGCAAGCAGCCAGCGAACCATCTTGGTTCGATCACCGTGCTTTATCGCGTGATGAGCGATGGTACAGGTGACACCGCTGGCGAGCAGGATAAACGTGTTAATGATAGGCAGACCAAACGGGCTCATTGCGGACCAGTCATTACCGCCAAGATTGCCGGGTCCGTCAGTTGGCCAGATATAGTCAAAGCCCGACCACAGTACGGCGTTGGTCGCAGAAGCACCACCTTCACCCAGACCTGAGAGCCAGGGACCGGAGAATGTTCTGGCATAGAACAAAGCGCCAAAAAACGCGCCAAAGAACATGACTTCAGAAAAGATAAACCACATCATTGCCATGCGGAATGACACATCCACCTTAGCGCTGTAGGTACCATTCTCGGATTCGGCGATAACCTCTCCAAACCAGCGCACCATCATGTAGACCAGCAGTGCCGCCCCAATGGCCATCACCACCCAGCCACCACCATTCAGTAGTGAGGCGAAACCCGCAAAAAAGGTAAATAGCGCAATCGATCCCAGCACCGGCCATTTGGCTTCATGTGGAATGTAGTAACTGCTCGGGGAGCTCATAAAATCTTCCTGGTGTGTTTCTCAGACCTGCCTGTCAGCCTAACTGTCAGTTAGTCCGACGGGCTCTTCGCCTGTATCAAAGTAGGTATATGAAAGAGTAATAGTGTCGATGCTGCGCGGTAAATCCGGGTCTACAAAGAACCTTAGCGGCATTTCTTTGCTTTCTCCCACATTAAATTCCTGCTTGGTAAAGCAGAAACACTCTATTTTGTTGAAATATTTTGCCGCCGACGAAGGTGCAACACTCGGCACAGCCTTGCCGACAGCTGGGCGCCCGGTCAGGTTGACTGCTGTATAAAATGCCTCATACGACTTTCCTGGTGAGACCTGCATGCTGTGTTTCGCAGGCTTGAATGACCAGGCGGCAGATGAATTGATCACCGAGACAAACTCGACCGTGACCAATCGCTCGGTTTCAACAGCCTCTCCCGGGCCCACTACAGCCACTGAGTTAGTCCGCCCATTGAGACCGGTGATATCGCAGATCACCCGGTACAGAGGAGGCATCACCAGATATCCGAAAGCGAACATCGCAACGCTCAGCAAAACAAGCTTGGAAGCCAGCACCAGATGCAAAGGCTTTTGCTGTTTTCCCGGCTCACCTTCAGGCCGGGCCTCAGGAGTGCTTTCAGGCTTACTGTACGGATCACTCACCGTTAGGCCCCTGTTTGCTGGAATTGCATATAAATACTCAAGAGATAAAACCCGAGCGCAATCACCGCAAGAATAATCGGTACTTTTAAATTGCGCTTCTGGTTCGCCATCACTCTGTTATCCACAGTATCTGCAGTCTGCAACTAGCTAAACTGAGCCGGAGGCTTTTCAAAGGTGTGATAAGGCGCAGGTGACGCGACTGTCCACTCCAGACCATCAGCACCTTCCCACACTTCATCGGTTGCCTTTTCGCCGCCTTTGATGCACTTAAATATCACATACACAAAGATCAGCTGTGAAAAACCAAACCCGAACGCACCGATAGTGGCTACCGCATTCCAGTCTGCAAACTGGAGGTTGTAATCAGGTATGCGTCTCGGCATGCCTGCAAGACCTACAAAGTGCATCGGGAAGAACAATACATTCAGAAATACAGTTGAAACCCAGAAGTGAATCTTGCCCCACTTCTCGCTGTACATGTTTCCGGTCCACTTGGGTAGCCAATAATAGGTGGCCGCCATGATCGAGTAGATAGCACCTGGCACCAATACATAGTGAAAGTGCGCTACTACAAAATAGGTGTCGTGATATTGAATATCGGCAGGGGTAATCGCAAGCATCAGCCCGGATAATCCACCAATGGTAAACATCACAAGAAAACCAATCGCAAACAGCATCGGCGTTTCAAAGGTCATTGAACCACGCCACATAGTTGCAATCCAGTTGAAGACTTTCACACCGGTAGGCACCGAAATCATCATGGTTGCGAACATGAAGAACATCTCACCTGCCAGCGGCATGCCGACTGTAAACATGTGGTGAGCCCAAACAATGAAGGACAAGAACGCAATAGATGCTGTTGCATAGACCATCGATGCATAACCAAACAGTGGCTTACGTGCAAAAGTAGGAATGATGCTTGAGATAATGCCGAACGCTGGCAGAATCAAAATATAAACTTCAGGGTGACCAAAGAACCAGAAAATGTGCTGATACATCACAGGATCACCACCACCGGCCGCGTTAAAAAAACTGGTGCCGAAGAAACGATCAGTCAAAAGCATAGTGACTGCACCGGCCAGTACCGGTATCACCGCTATCAACAGAAATGCTGTGATCAGCCATGTCCATACAAACAAAGGCATCTGCATCAGTGTCATGCCCGGGGCACGCATGTTGAAGATGGTTGCGACAATATTGATTGACCCCATCACAGAGGAGATCCCCATAAAGTGAATGGAGAAAATCACAAACGCAAAGCTGTCACCGCCCTGCAGTGACAAAGGTGCGTAGAGCGTCCAGCCACCTGCAGGCCCGCCACCTTCCATAAACAAAGTAGAGAGTAACAACAGGAACGCAAATGGCATGATCCAAAAGCTCCAGTTGTTGAGCCTTGGCAATGCCATATCAGGCCCACCGATCATCATCGGGATCATCCAGTTGGCAAGCCCGACAAATGCCGGCATCACCACACCGAAGATCATCACCAATGCATGCATGGTAGTCATGGAGTTAAAAAACAGTGGATCAACCAACTGTAAGCCAGGCTGGAACAGTTCAGCACGAATTATCAACGCCATGCCGCCACCGATGAAAAACATCACCAGTGAGAACAGCAGATATAGCGTTCCGATATCTTTATGATTGGTTGTGTATAACCAACGAGTCCAACCTTTGGCAGGGCCGTGGTCATGATCGTCGTGTTCGTGGTGTCCTGCAGTTGCAGTACTCATAACGATTCCATTTTGCTAATTTTAATCTGGTTCAACATTAAAGCTTATCGTAACGCTTTAATTGCGGAAGGCTGGACAGTATCTCCAACCGAGTTGCCAAAAGAGTTACGTTGATAGGTCAGCACAGCTGCCATATCGGAGTTACTTAACTGGCCTGCAAAAGCAGCCATCGATGTGCCCGCCTTACCGGCATAGACTATATCTATGTGTGCATCGACATCACCTGTCGCGATTGCACTGCCTGCTATGGCAGGAAAAGCGCCCGGTAAACCCTCGCCGTTCGCCTGGTGGCAAGCGGCGCACACCGCGTTATACACACCTTCACCCTGTGCCATTAACTCATCCATGCCCCATTCGCGATCATCATCGACCGCAGCAGTGGCCACTGCTGCGGCGGCGCCGGATGCATCTGCCTGAACCGCTTCAGCTGGCTGGTTTGCAGCAACCCAGGCGGTAAAATCTTCTTCAGATACGGCCTCGACTACTACGGGCATAAAGCCATGACCACGACCACACAGTTCGGTGCACTTGCCGCGATAGGTGCCTGCCTCTTCTATCAGTGCCCAGTTTTCGTTGATGAAGCCCGGTATTGCATCTTTCTTCACTGCCAAATCCGGCACCCACCAGGAGTGGATAACGTCTGCAGATGTGTGCAGGAAACGCACTTTTTTGCCGACTGGCAGCACCAGCGGATTGTCTACTTCTTTTAGGTAATGCTCGAACTGACTGACATCGATGTTAGACCCAACCTGACGGGCCGCATTGTGCTCGGCATCGAGACTACTGAAAAAGCTGATACCTGAATCCAGATATTCATACTGCCATCTCCACTGGTAACCCGTGATCTTGATGGTCACCTCGGCGTCACTGGTATCTTCCATTGCAATGAGGGTTTTAGCAGCGGGAATGGCCATTGCCACAAGAATAACCAGCGGTACTGCCGTCCAGACGATCTCAACGACGGTACTCTCGTGAAAATCAGCGGGCTTGGCACCTTTGGATTTTCGGTGCTTGTACATCGAGTAAAACATAACAGCGAACACCGCCACACCAATTGCGCAGCAGATGTAGAAAATCAGCATATGCAGTCCGTACACCTCTCTGCTAATAGGTGTTACGCCGCGCGTCATGTTGATCTCTGCACTCACGGCCAGACTGACCAGCGAGAGCATCGCAACCACTGACAAGCGCGATATAAAAGACATTACGGACCTCATTCGGACCATCTCCAAATTGGCAAAAAACAGAATTTTAGCTCGCCCTGCCAAAAACGGCTGCAGCACGAACAGTAATTTATATTGCAAAGCATGTGTACAGACTGTCGATCAACAAATCGCGGAGCTTGCACCAGACAGAGAGAGTTTAGTTGATCAACCTCAATTGTGGCTGATCTACCCTCAGGCAGTGCAACACTTCTTTGTGTAACACCCTTTTCTCTTCCTTGTTCAGCGCATGACCGATTTCCAGCGTCTTGCCGCTGCATTGCAGCCACAGCCGTCCCACTTCGAACGCGCTCGGCGGATCCTCAAAATTTACTTTGGTCCAGTGGCTCGGCAATTCCGATGTTGCCACTGGGTTGTCGTATCCACTCTCCACAAGGAGTGTGTCACCCCTGACCGATATCACTTCCGTGTATCCGAGCCGGCGATAGGCCTTGCTCAGGCAGAAATAAACCATTAAAAATTCGAGGCCAGCGAACGGCAGCACCATCCAAAAACCAAACGAGGCAATCACACCACCGAAAATCGCACTGAGCCCACCGAGACACGCTGCCAAGATCACATTGGCACGCCAACTCATGGACTTATTCGCCCGCACTACGATTTGGGTATTACCCGTCTCGCTATTGACCTGTCTTGTAACCATTCAGCCGACCAAGCAAACCCGTTTATGGTATCGCAACGCCATTTGCCGCTCAATTCACTATTGGGTTACAAATACAGACAGGAGGTTACCGCTTGCACGGAATCCCTAACAAGACGAAGCTGTGTGATATCGGAAAATGCTGCACCATCTCCGGACAGGCGAATTTTAATCCACAATTGATATCGGCGGCAAGGACTACGCCAAATTGATTCACTCACAATTGATTTTTAAACTGCTCAACGGAAATAGTGAACTCATGGCCGGCTGCGCTATTTTTGGGCTGACCTTTCCATCCGTGTGCGACAACTAATTCCAATGTGGCATCGACACCACCCTGTGCGTTAACCGGGTAGTGTTGCGCCAGTCGCTGAACAACAGACCTGGCAGTCAGGCTCTTTCTGCGGCCACTCAGAACATTGAGAAAGCTAAGCCCGGTAAGCTCTGCCAGCAACGCATCCAGTGAAGGATAGGTCACAGTAATTCTCTCGGTGTCCATCACCGGATCTGCCACGCCGGAAGATACCAGCAGATCCCCGATATCATGCATGTCTAAAAACGCATTGATATGCAGATAATCGTCCACTTCGGCCCATGCATGCCGTAGCTCTATCAATGTATCCGGCCCGGCAGTACTGATGAAAAACGCACCATCATCAGCCAGCACACGATTGATTTCAGCCATCAGTCTGTTCGGATTAAACAACCAGGGCAACAGCATATTAGAGACAACCAGATCAAAGCTTGCATCCGCAAACGGTAAATCTCTGGATGCATCCAGACACATCAGTAGCGGACGTTTTTGCCAAAATCTTCTGCCGGCTGAAGCTGTTTTTATTCTGCTGTGACTGAGATCTGCCCCGATAACAGAAGCACCGGGAAATTTTTTCGATAATATCGCCAAATGTCTACCATCACCGGCACCAAGATCGATCACAGTGGACGGAGAATTTTTCAACAAACCCAGGCGTTCAAAAAGACGATCCGCCACCGCATCCAGTATCTGAGTGGCATCATTCTTTTGAGGCCGCAACAGCACCTTCTGCAGCAGATCAATATCGGGTTCATAAGATTGCGGGGCAAAATGCTGCATCGGTAGTAAAGACGGATGATCCAATTTGGTTTTATTTTACTGGCAGGTGTGCCGCGAAGTTTACCCTGCCCTGAAAGAAAGTTGAGAGCAAGGTGAGGGAAAGATGGGCGGAAGAGTTGATGCCTGAGGCGCCACTATGTTGCATACTCCGGCTCTCGACGAATCGTGATTACTCATTATGACTGTCATTTCGATACCACTTCTACTGGCGGCTTATCTGATCGGCTCCATATCCACAGCCATCATCGTCTGTCGGGTCATGGGGCTCAAGGATCCGCGATCAGAGGGTTCTGGTAATCCAGGAGCCACCAACGTACTGCGTGTCGGTGGCAAACTCCCCGCTGCAATCACTCTGGCGGGCGATGCACTGAAGGGCTTGTTGCCGGTACTCGCTGCGAGCTACTTCAACCAGCCTGTCGAGATCATTGGTGGCTGCGCTGTAGCCGCTGTACTTGGTCACCTTTTTCCGATTTTTTTCCAGTTCAAAGGAGGCAAAGGCGTCGCTACCAGTTTTGGCGCTATCTTCGGCATATCCTGGATTGTAGGCCTGTTGACCGTGACCACCTGGCTGGCAGTCAGCCTTACGTTTCGTATTTCATCCCTCGCGGCACTGGTCAGTCTGGCGGCATTACCACTGTATCTGAGCATCATTACAAAGTCCGGTGCACTGGCGATAGCCGGCGCTGTGATCGCGGTGCTGGTGTTTATTCGTCACAAGTCCAATATCACCCGCTTAATCAAGGGTGAAGAACCCAAAATTGGTGACAAAGCCAGGTAGCACCTGGCCTGAGTGTTAGTGACCTTCCAGAAACAAGGGCAGAAACGGACACACGGCAACAAAGCGTGGGTGCTAACGCAAGCCCGGCGGGTGCATTTCAGCAAGCGACCAGCGCGGGCGAACATCAACACTCCCGGCAGACAACTCGCCAACCGCCAATCGCAACGCTCCCGCATAGGCGATCATCGCACCGTTATCGGTACAAAACTCAAGCCTGGGGAAAAACAAACGACCACCCGTGGCGGTGACTTTCTGATCGAGTAACGCACGCAGTTCGAGATTCGCAGCCACTCCGCCTGCCACAACCAGACAGTCCAGGTTTTCCTGTGATAACGCGCTACTGCATTTGATTGCCAATGCCTCTACCGCGGCGGCTTCAAAACTGGCCGCAATATCATTGACTACTTCCGGTTTATTTTGCTGCTCGGTGAAAGCGGTGATCGCTGCAGTCTTAAGACCACTGAAGCTAAAATTAAGATCACCGCTGCGTGCCATTGGCCGCGGAAATTTAAATTTCTCAGGATCACCAGCGGTTGCGGCTTTCGCCAAAGCAGGTCCACCCGGATAGCCAAGGCCAAGCATTTTAGCGGTCTTATCAAAGGCTTCGCCGACCGCATCATCAAGTGACTCACCCAGCAACTGGTATTGCCCGACACCGTCTACTCGCACCAGCTGTGTGTGCCCGCCCGATACTAGCAGGCACACAAATGGAAAATCTGGCGCTGTTTCTTCAAGCATAGGCGCCAGTAAGTGCCCCTCCATATGATGAACACCCAGCGCTTTGATCCCAAGTTTCCACGCCAGCGCCCGGCCAGCCACCGCACCGGTAAACAATGCACCGGCGAGCCCGGGGCCCGCGGTATAGGCCACAGCATCGAGATCGGTCAGCTCAATTCCGGCGTCATCCACACAGGCCTGAGTGAGTGACACCCACTTTCTAATGTGATCGCGCGAGGCTATTTCAGGCACCACGCCGCCATATTCTGCGTGAATATCGGCCTGACTGTGCAGCAAATGCGATAGTAATCCCGCCTGCGTGTCATAGACCGCAACCCCGGTTTCATCGCAGGAGGTTTCTATTCCTAGTACTTTCACGTTGCTTTCTCATTGCATTTAGGTCAGTTAAACCTATAGTGATGTGGGTCGATTACTTGCTTGTAGCACGTAAACCCTTATAATCCGCGGGCTAGCTTGGCAGATAACTGCCGATTAATCCCGTCGACTCATCCCGGAGATGTTGTTCCACCATGCCGATTGTCCGTGTTAAAGAAAACGAGCCTTTTGAAATTGCCCTGCGTCGCTTCAAGCGCTCCTGCGAAAAAGCCGGTGTCCTGACTGAGACGCGCCGCCGTGAATACTACGAAAAACCTACCACAGAAAGAAAGCGTAAAGCTGCTGCTGCGGTAAAACGGCACCAGAAAAAATTATCGAAAGAAGTATCGCGCAGAGTCCGTCTCTACTAGTCTATCTCCGGACAGACTCATACGGGCTGCCAGAAATGTCAGAAATAAAAGAAACCGTACTGGCTGATATCAAGGCCTGCATGAAAAGTGGCGACAAATCGCGACTCGGTGTTTTGCGCCTGATCTCATCAGCAGTCAAGCAGCGCGAGGTCGATGAGCGGGTCGACACAGACGATACCGCGATGATCACCATTCTCGACAAAATGGCAAAACAGCGGCGTGAATCGATAGAGCAGTTCAACGCCGCCGGTCGCACCGACCTTGCAGATGCAGAAGTGGCAGAACTCGAAATAATCAAAACCTATCTGCCGGAGCAGTTGTCAGAAGCGGAAATCAACGAACTGATTGAAAAGACAGTAGCTGACACAGGTGCCAGCTCGATCCGGGACATGGGTAAGGTCATGGGCGTGCTGAAGCCTGAGCTGCAGGGACGAGCTGACATGTCTGCTGTCAGCGGTTTGATCAAATCCAGACTCGGCTAGATCTGCGCTCTATTAAACGCTGTTCCCAACCACTGCAAGACATAACAGCATAGCCACCAGGTTCTGCTGCAATAACACTGACGACTAAGACTATGGCTAACGTCTTCCAATTCCTGGATGCGCCAAGACAGGACCCTGAAAAAAAACCGGTAGAAGAGCGCGTCATCGAATTCGGTGAGATCTACGGTGAATTCGATCCGGAAACCGCCGCCGTCCAATCGGAGCGATGTCTATCCTGCGGCAACCCCTACTGCGAGTGGAAGTGTCCGGTACACAACTATATTCCCAACTGGTTGAAGCTGGTTTCAGAAGGCAATCTGTTTGAAGCGGCAGAGATGAGCCACCGCACCAACTCTTTGCCTGAAATGTGTGGAAGGGTATGCCCGCAGGACAGACTCTGCGAGGGTGCGTGCACTTTAAATGACGGCTTTGGCGCTGTGACCATCGGTTCGATTGAAAAATACATCACCGATGAAGCACTTAAGCTCGGCTGGCGACCCGACATGTCAAAAGTAGTGGCAACCGGCAAAAAGGTGGCGGTTATCGGTGCTGGCCCGGCCGGACTTGCCTGTGCAGATGTGCTGGTTCGCAATGGAGTCGAGCCCATTGTGTTTGACCGCTATCATGAGATCGGTGGCCTGCTGACATTCGGTATACCACCATTCAAACTTGAAAAAGAAGTGGTCTTCACGCGCCGCAATATCATGGAAGAAATGGGCATTAGGTTTAAACTCGGTGTAGAGATTGGCAGTGATATTTCTATCGATCAGCTACTCAGTGATTACGACGCCGTGTTTATGGGCATGGGCACTTATACCTCTATGCGGGGCGGTTTTCCTGGTGAAGACCTCACAGGAGTGCACGATGCGCTGCCCTATCTGATTTCAAACGTTAACGAACAACATCAGTGGCAGACCGATGGAAAGTTTATCGATCTGCGGGATCAAAAAGTGGTGGTGCTCGGTGGCGGCGACACAGCCATGGATTGCAACCGCACAGCCATCAGACAAGGTGCTACCTCGGTTACCTGTGCTTATCGTCGAGACGAGGCCAACATGCCTGGCTCTCGGCGTGAGGTCACAAATGCCAAAGAAGAAGGCATCAATTTTCTTTGGAACAGACAACCCATAGAAATCGTTGGCGATGACAAAGTCACCGGCGTTAAAGTCGTTACCACCCGACTGGGCGAACCGGATGCTCGCGGCCGACAGTCACCTGAGGCCATTCCCGGCACCGAGGAAATCATTCCTGCAGATACTGTGTTGATCGCATTCGGATTCAGACCCAGTCCGGCAAGCTGGTTTGGCGAGCAGTCAGTGAACATCGATCAGTCAGGTCGGGTAGTACTTGCTCAAAACTCAAAGCATCAACACCAGACCGACAACCCGAAAATTTTTGCCGGTGGTGATATGGTAAGAGGTTCAGACTTGGTAGTCACTGCCGTATTTGAGGGACGCAATGCCGCTGAAGGTATTATCGACTACCTCGATGTTTAAGCAGCAACGTGCCCTTCACACGCTGATGAACTCTTAACAAGGCCAGTATGCATTCGATCAGAAACACCCGCTTTCTACGCGCACTCAACAATCAGCCGAATGACAGAACTCCGCTATGGATTATGCGCCAGGCCGGACGTTATCTCCCTGAGTACAAAGAAGTGCGTGCCAAGGCTGGAGATTTCCTGACCCTGGCCGGTACTCCGGAGCTTGCCTGTGAAGTCACATTGCAGCCGATCCGACGTTTCCCACTGGATGCGGCGATTATTTTCTCGGACATTCTGACCGTGCCTGACGCCATGGGTCTGGGTTTGTATTTCGCAGAAGGTGAGGGCCCACGATTTAAAAACCCATCCCGCACACCCAAAGACATTGAGCAACTGCACATGCCTGACGCTGAAACCGAACTGCGTTACGTCATGGATGCCATCCGACTGACCCGTTCAGAGCTCAATGACAGCGTACCCTTAATCGGTTTTTGTGGCAGCCCGTGGACCGTTGCAACCTACATGATTGAAGGCAGTGGCAGTAAAGAGTATGTGCACACAAAAAAGCTCATGTACGGTGATGAAAATGCGCTGCACAGTCTGCTTAGCAAGGTTACTACAACATCTGTTGATTACCTGCGTGCCCAGGCTGAAGCCGGCGCTCAGGCCTTGATGGTATTCGATACCTGGGGCGGAATTCTGACACCTAAAACCTATCAGGATTATTCGCTCCACTACATGCAGCAGATTGTCACGGCGATGACTGAATCACACCCTGATATCCCGGTTATTTTATTCACTAAAAATGGTGGGATGTGGTTACCTGAAATAGCTCGCACCGGCTGTGCGGGAGTTGGCGTGGACTGGACCACCGATTTACGCGATGCGCGCGCACTGACTTCAGACAAGGTCACGTTACAGGGCAATCTCGACCCGGGTGTACTGTATGGATCGAAAGCCAGAATCAAACAGGAAGTGCTGCGAGTGCTTGAGAGTTACGGTGAAGGCGACCGGCACATCTTTAACCTTGGCCACGGGATCCACCAGCACATTGATCCGGACAACGTTGAGTTTATGGTTGAAACCGTGCATGAGCTTAGCCCGGCTTTTCACCCTAACCCACCGTCATCAAACTGATCTGCCCTACCTTGCCTTGGCCTGCCCTGACTTTGCAGGTATAGAAAGATCAGTTGCAAAAGGCCGGCAGCAACCGGCCACTATCAATATTGAACAATCGCTAACCTAGAACAGTGAGTCGACCTGTTTTTTCTTGGTAGATTTTTTTACTGGCGCAGGTGTCGGCGGCGCTGGCTGTACAGGTTGCTGCTGTTGAACCGGCTGTTGCTGCGATACAGGTTGATTGCCGATCGTACTCGGTGCTGCAGTCACGACAGGTGCTGGCTGAGGAGGCGCTACCACTGGTTCAACCGCGCTGTTTACCTGCTGAAATTGAGTCTGTGGCTCTGCATATTCTGTAGGCATGTTCTCTTCCATGAAGTATTCAAAGAAAGAATCATCAGAACCCGGTGTAGCAAGCTTGCCGGTCTTGCTGTCAATTCTGACCGTGGCAATTCCCTCTGGCTGAAACTCGTTATCTTCGGGTACACCATCAAGCGCGACACGCATGTAATCCACCCACATGGGCAGGGCTGCACGGCCACCACTTTCTTTAGGTCCCATGGATTGCTGTTCGTCATAACCGATCCATGCGGTTGCCACCAATTGGCTGTTAAAGCCGGTGAACCATGCGTCGAACAGATCATTGGTCGTACCGGTCTTACCCGCCAGGTCGCTTCTACCTAACTCACGTGCACGACGCGCTGTACCACGGGATATCACTTCACGCATGATGGATCGCATAATAAAAGCATTGCGTTCATCGATCACCCGCGGTGAAGCAATAACCAGCGGTGCGGTCGGAATACCCGGTGCATCGTTAGCGGCTGCTGTCTCAGGCTCAATGATCGGATTGCTCTCGTCATCTTGTTCGGTATTGATAACCGCGACATCTTCGATACTGTTGATACCGAGGTTTTGTTTTTCAAGCTCATCGCACTGCTCTTGATTCTCACAGGACTGAACCGCGGCAGACTGGTACACCACCTGGCCCGTGTTATCGACGATTTTGTCAATGAACCGTGGCGGTACCGTATAGCCTCCGTTGGCAAATACCGTGTAGGCAGTGGCCAGCTGCAGTGGTGTCATGTCACCGCTGCCCAGTGCCAGTGAGAGGTTTTTAGGCAAGCTGCGTGGCTCGAATTGAAATCGCTCGGCATAACTTACCGCGCGCGGTATCCCAAGCTCTTGCAAGACCCTGATAGAAACCAGGTTACGAGACTTGACCAGCGCCTCGCGTAAGCGGGTCGGGCCGAAGAATCGACCTGAGTAGTTTCTGGGTCGCCATTCGTCTTCCAGCACATTGTCTTCAAGCACTACCGGTGTGTCATTGTAGATAGACGCAGGAGTATCACCATGCTCAAGTGCTGCAGAGTAGATAAACGGTTTGAAGTTTGATCCAGGCTGACGATAGGCCTGGGTGATGCGGTTGAATTTACTGCGGAAAAAATCAAAGCCACCCACAAGGGAGACAATTTCACCGGTCTTGGGAGATAGAGACACAAACGCTCCTTCTACTTCCGGCATTTGAGCCAATGAGTAGACGCCGTTTATGTCAGATTGAACGTGAACAATATCATTGGGTGAAAGGATTTCAGCCGGAAGAGTGAAGGCTGGCTTCTCTTTGTCTTCCTCGCTGCGAGGAGAGGCCCATTCCATTTGTTCCCATGGAATCGAGATAACTTCACCGCCGATCAATACCGCACGTGCATCATTATCAGAGGTGCCTACGATCAATGCCGGCATTAAATCACCGTGGGCAGAATACTCTGCCAGCTGGCTATCGATCATCTCCTGGGATTGCGCGTCTTCCGCGGCAATTTTACCCGGCAGACGAAAACCATGACGCTTTTCGTAATCGAGCAGCGCTTTGCTCAATGCTGCATTGGCCGCCGCCTGATGGGTGCTGTCGATAGTGGTGTAGACCTTAAATCCACCTGTATATGCCTCTGATCCCAGCCAGGTAACCATTTGTGCGCGCACCATCTCACTGACATAGCCGGCTTCAACTTCACTAGGGGTCTGATGCAAAGAGGCGGTAACCGGTGTATCGAGTGCGGTTTGATACTCTTGTTGCGTGATCTTCTCAAGCTCCAGCATCCGACCAAGTACGTAGTTACGTCTTATCTTTGCCCGCGCAGGATTGACAATAGGATTGTATCTGGACGGCGCTTTGGGCAAACCGGCAATCATGGCTGCTTCTGCCAGGGTCAATTGCTGCACCGTTTTGCCGTAATACACCTTCGCGGCCGACGCGACTCCGTAGGCGCGGTTACCCAGGTAGGGAATATTCATATAAAGCTCAAGAATTGACGCTTTACTGATCTGGCGCTCTATTTTTAGCGCCAACAAAATCTCGTTGATCTTACGCAGGTAGGTCTTTTCCGGCGAAAGATAAATGTTTCGCGCCACCTGCATGGTAATGGTGCTGCCGCCCTGGCCTTTGGTCCCGGTCTTAATCAGGTTAATGCCCGCTCTTATCAGACCCTGGTAGTCAACGCCCGGATGCTCATAGAAACGATCATCTTCCGAGGCCAGCACAGCATCAATCAATACCTGCGGGGTATCTTCGATCAGCAGCTGCTCGCGTCGCTTTTCACCAAACTCAGCCAGCAACTTGGCATCTCTTGTGTACACAAGTAAGGGGACATGCAGCTCGACATCGTTGAGCGCATCGATATCCGGCAGGTTGGGCTCTAGCCGCTTGTAGACCACGACGCCGGCAATGCCGACACCGATCACAGCGATCAGGGATAAGCCAAGGAACAGTTTAATCAGTCGTCCAATCAAGGTTGAACTCTCCAGCAGCAGAATCTGCCGTCAATTTTCGCGTATGCGGGTGTAGGAATCGAGGTCATGGGTATCACTGAAGCGGATTATCTCACCATTTGTGGGCCTTTTAACTCTTTATCGGAGGCCAACTTGGAAAATTGGAGTGGGTTTTGCAGATTCATTATGGCAGTTGCCAATCTGTTTCTGACAGAAACGTTGCAACTTATTAAAAACAATACACAAATTTGTCAATCAAATTTGGCTTGAAAGCTTTGAAAAGCTCACAGCCTGGGTGCACACCAGAATCATGACATTCTCAATCGGAAACAAACATTCTAATCTAGTTGGAATCGATATCAGCTCAACATCAGTAAAGTTACTGGAACTGAGCAAATCGAGCACAGCTTACAAGGTTGAAAGCTACGCAGTAGAACCTCTGCCCGCCAACGCCATGAACGACAAGAGTTTGCAGGATGTCGAGGCAGTAGGCGAGGCAATCAAACGCGCCGTGAAGAAATCCGGCTCGAAACGCAAATTTGCAGCAGTGGCTGTACCGAGTGCCATGGTCATCACTAAGGTGATCCAGATGCCTAGCGGGTTGAAGGAGAGCGAACTCGAAGCACAAATTCAGCTCGAGGCCGATCAGTACATTCCCTACTCGCTGGACGAAGTCAATCTTGACCACCAGGTTATCGGCCCCTCAGAAGAAGAACCCGGTTCAGACGACGTACTCATTGTGGCATCTCGTAGCGAGAACGTTGAAGAACGAACAGCTGCCTGCGAGATCGGCGGTTTGACGGCCAAGGTAGTAGACATTGAGCCCTACACAATCGAACACACCTGCAAGATGATCAAAGACCAGACGGACGTCGACTGGGCAGATAAAACCATTGCAGTGCTCGATATCGGCGCGACCATGACCAGCCTGAACGTGCTGCGTGACGAAAAGCTGGTTTACACACGTGAACAACCTTTCGGCGGCAAGCAATTGACAGAAGAGATCATGCGCCGCTTCGGACTTTCTTATGAAGACGCAGGTCGAGTAAAGCGCGTTGGCGGACTACCAGACAACTACGAGCCAGAAATTCTTAGCCCTTTTAAGGATCAAATGGTTCAGCAGGCTAATCGCTTCCTACAGTTTTTCTTCTCTGCAGACAAAAACGATTTTGTAGATCAGATTCTACTCGCGGGTGGTTGTGCAGAGATCCCGGGCATTTGCGAACTGATCGAAGCTCAAATCGGTACACCAACTTCTAAAGCTGATCCTTTCCACGATATTGAATGTGCATCTGGTGTTGCACTGCAGAGACTCCAATCTGACGGACCAGCCATGCTGATTGCGTGCGGTCTTGCAACACGAGGTTTCGACTGATGGCGAAAATTAATCTACTACCGTGGCGCGAAGATCAACGCGCTGAGAAAGCCAAGAAATTTGGTATCAGCGCAATTCTCACTGCATTAATTGGTGCCGGCATCGTGTTCGCAGGTATCCGATACGCCGAGCAAAAGATTGATCATCAGGAATCTCGCAACGCTTACTTGCAGAATGAGATAGACCTGCTCAAGAAGGATCTGAAAGAGATTGAAGAGCTTGAATCCACTAAAGCCAACCTACTGGCTCGCATGGACATCATTCAGGAACTGCAGACCAGAAGACCTCAGGTTGTACATACGTTTCAAGAATTGGCAGAACGAGTTCCAGACGGTGTGTATCTGCAGTCTATGCGACAGAAGAAAGACGTTCTTGCATTCGAAGGTAAGGCCGATTCAAACGCACGGGTCTCAACACTCATGCGTAATCTCGGCTCATCAGACTGGTTCAAGCAACCAGGCCTTGAGCTAATCGAATCAAAAGACAGAGACGACGGCATCAGCTCGTTCAAATTGCGTCTATCGCAATCTGTAGCGGCCGGTACCGAAGATAAAAACAAGTAATAACAGGGCCCAGACGTGGATATCGGACAAGCATTTTCAAATCTAAATAATTTAGAACCAAGCGATGCCAAGAAGATCGGCAGCGCACCGCTTGCAGTTCGAGCGCTGATACTGGCTCTAGGCCTGGCAGTTATTGTCGGTGCGGGAACATACTTTCTTATCAAGCCCAAATTTCTTGCGCTTGACCGGATTGCTGCAAAAGAAGAAACATTGAAGCAAACCTTCGATGAGACTCAGGCAAAGGCTGCAAATAAAGGTGCCTACGTTGAGCAGCTCAGTGAAATGAACCGCACTTTCAACGTCATGCTGCGTCAGCTTCCAAACAAGACTGATATAGAGAGTCTGTTAATAGATTTATCGCAAACCAGCGTGGCGGCAGGACTTGAAGTTGAGTTCTTCAAACCTGCAAACGAAGTTGCCAGAGAGTTTTATGTTGAGTACCCGATTCAGATAAAGGTTACCGGCAACTACCACCAGTTTGGCAACTTTGTAAGCGGTATGGCATCACTGCCCCGCATTGTCACTCTACACAATATAAAGATCACTCCATTAAAGGGTGACACAAATGACGGCGAGCCGGCACAGAAGCTCGAAATGGACTTAACGGCTACAACTTACCGTTACCTTGACGATGATGAAGAGGCTTAGAAACGTGAATACATGCAAACCTACAAGTCGATTTGCAAAGGTGAAGCTCGCATTGTTTGCCGCTATCGCCTCTGCAACTCTGGCCGGGTGTGACAGCGACATGGCCGACCTTGAGCAGTTCGTCGCGGAAACGCGTTTGAAGCACCAGGGCAGAGTTGATCCGTTACCAACCTTCGCAGAGTTTGAGAAAGTAACCTATTCAGAACTGGGTCTGCGCGACCCGTTCAAACCGAACAAGAATGCCTCGGTTACTGTCGGCACAACCGTTGCGAAAGCAAGTACAGGCGGCCCACGACCTAACGAGGGGCGTCGGCGTGAAGCATTGGAAGGCTACCCTTTAGATTCCCTGAAGATGGTAGGCATTCTGAAGCAGAGAACATCGAGCTGGGCTCTGGTACAGGATAAAGACGGCACGATCCACCGTGTACAGCCAGGCAACTACGCTGGTCAAAACCACGGCAAGATCGTAAAAATTTCGGAGAACGAGATTAATCTGGTTGAGTTAATACCTGATGGTATCAGCGGCTGGATTCAACGACAGGCTCAGTTAAAACTGGGCACTGGAGACGAGTGATGGCTAACACTGACCAGATTAAGAGAAACAAAAAGATGCAACGGAGAACCACTGTGAATTATCCAACTATCTGCGGCACACCAAACAACGGTATTACACGGTGCTCGCACTTGGGTAAGCTTCGGTTGTTGGCGATCGCTATCGGCGCTCAGGCAATTGTGGCACAACACAGCCTGGCAGCTACCCTTGACCATATGAGCTACACCACTCTGCCTGACAATCAGCAGCAGATTGCTTTCAAGCTCAGTGAAACGGTTAGCAACCCTCAATCTTTCAAGATCGATCATCCGGCACGTATTGCCATTGATTTGATCGGTACGACTAACGCTTTGGACAGAAGAGTGGTTCCAGTGGGTGTTGGCAACATTGAAAGCGTCAACATTGTTGAAGCCAATGACAGAACCCGAGTGGTATTGAACCTCGAGTCAATGACTGAATACAAGACTCAAATTGACGGTGATCGTCTACTGGTTACACTGCAAGTTGATTCAGACGCTCAGGGCTCAGCATCAGCGGAAGAATTTATTCCTGATGTTTTACTTGGTGACACCAAAGAGACACTACAAACCGCAGGTGTAGCCGTTGGTGAGACAGTCAGCGTTGAAGAATTCAACTCTGATGATCTACTGCCAATCGCACAGACTTACCCGGTTGAGCCTGAAATAGGTGCAGCTCAAAGCTTTGAAAGCGCAGTCACTGACTCCGGCCTTCAGGATGACGGTCTGGTTGTCGAGCTACCAAGCAGCTTGCCACTTGATTATCAGGCGCCAACTGAAGATGCACCCCTGGCAATTTCTGACCAGGACATCATGGTAGAGACCGGTGCTCCAATTGAAGAGTATATTGATCAGCAAACCGGCACTACAGACTACACACCAGAGCCAATGCCTCGTCTGGACAATGTAAACTTCAATACTGATCGCGGTATTGACTACTCACGCCAGACAACGCCTAAAGCATTCAACCCGCCACCAGTGGCCAAGAAAGTAACTTATGATGGCGAAGAGCTGTCTCTGAACTTTCAGGACATTGAAATCCGTTCGGTACTGCAGTTGCTTGCAGACTTCACCGATCTGAATATTGTGGTCAGCGACAGTGTTGAAGGCAAACTGACACTGCGTCTGAAGAATGTTCCATGGGATCAGGCACTGGACATCATTCTACGCACCAAAGGCCTGGATAAAAGAACTTCAGGTAACGTGGTTATGATTGCTCCTGCCGGAGAAATTGCAGCCCAGGAAGCAGCCGAGCGCGAAGCAGCACAGCAAGCTATTGCACTTGAGCCACTGCGTACCGAGTTTGTTCAGGTGAACTACGCCAAGGCAAACGAAGTTGCCTCGATTCTTAAATCAGAAACTGGTGGCGTTCTTTCAGAGCGCGGCAACGTCACGATTGATGATCGTACCAACACTATTCTGGTGAATGACACCACTGACGTACTAAGTAAGGTACGCGCACTGGTTACCCGATTGGACGTTCCGGTACGACAAGTACTGATTGAATCACGCATCGTGATTGCGACTGACGATTTCAATCGTGAGCTGGGTTCTCGCTTCGGTATCACCCGAGACACTACAACCAATGATGGTGACGGCGTAGTACTGACCGGATCATCAGCCGGTGTTACTAACCTTTTGAATGACACTGATCTCGGCAATGAGCGTTTCAACGTAAACCTGCCTTCGATCAATCAAGCCGGAAGCCTCGGTCTTGCCTTTGCAAAACTTCCGTTCGGCACATTGTTAGAGCTTGAGCTCTCGGCCATGCAAGCTGAAGGTCGCGGTGAGGTTATATCTACTCCACGTGTAATCACAGCTAATCAGCGCGAAGCCTACATTGAGCAAGGTGTTGAGATTCCGTATCTTGAAGCCGCTTCAAGTGGTGCCGCTTCGATTTCATTCCGAAAGGCGGTACTGGGCCTGAGAGTTAAGCCTCAGATCACACCTGACGAGCGCATCATTATTGACCTGACCGTCAACAAAGATACAGTCGGTGAAGTGTTCGGCGCTGGAGACACCAGAATCCCGAGCATCGACACTCGCGAAGTGAATACCCAGGTACTGGTTGCCAATGGCGAGACCGTTGTACTCGGTGGCATCTACGAGCAAACGATCATCCAGCAACGTGAGCAAGTGCCATTCTTCGGTGACCTGCCACTGGTTGGCAAGCTGTTTCAACACACGTCAGGAGAAGACGACAAAACTGAGCTACTGGTTTTCGTCACTCCCAAGATTGTTGAAGACGGCACTTCAAGCCTTGATCAATAAGCCTTGAACGCTCGAGTGCAGACACTGCACAACTAGTGGCGAGTTTATTCTCGCAACGGAAAAAACCGCGCCTGGCGCGGTTTTTTTTTGCCCGTATTTCTAACGGCGGCGAGTCCATTCGTGCTACCTTGAAGATACTTAAAATTTTGTGGAAGTACACGGCTTCAAAAGCGTGTGCAAGGCACCAAACCACACACCAGAGGCAATGGCGAGTATTTTCCTTATTGGCCCGATGGGGGCTGGCAAAACCACCGTTGGCAGACAGCTCGCCCGTCGGCTTGATCGAGCGTTCTACGATAGCGACCGTGAGATTGAAACAGCCTGTGGCGTAGACATCCCAACCATCTTTGATTTCGAAGGTGAAGCGGGCTTCAGGTGTCGTGAAGAGCGCATGATCGATCTGCTGTCGTCCAAACCGGAAATCGTACTCGCCACAGGCGGGGGTGCGGTGTTGCGAGAGTCCAACCGTCAGATGCTTCGAGACCGGGGCGTTGTTGTGTTCCTTGATGTTGACATTGACGTTCAGGTCGAGCGCACATCACGCAACAATAGCCGGCCACTACTGCAGCATGGAGACCCTCGCGCCACCCTGATGGAAATCAGCGAGCAACGTGGTCCAATCTACCGTGAGCTGGCTCATGTGCACATCAGCACCAGCAACCAACGGCATCAACGAGTGGTAGATAAAATTTGTCGTGAGCTCGACAACTGACATCGTTACGTTACCTGACTCACGCTACTGTCCCATCATCTCTTACCTCATCAACCCTTTTAAACGAACACCTTATAAAGAACCGAACTATGGCCACACTGAATGTCGATCTCGGTGAACGCAGTTATCCGATCTATATCTCCGGCAACATCATTGCAAACCCGGATCTTTATAAGCAACACGTTAAAGGCAGCAAAGTTCTGGTCGTGACCGACGATAACGTCGCCCCGCTCTACTTACAGACTCTGCTCGATGGTTTGCCATCATTTGAAACCGAACACCTGATACTGCCAGCCGGAGAAGCACACAAAAACCTCGATACCGTCAGCAAGGTCTACGACACACTGATAGAAAAACAATTCGACCGCAGTAGTTCTGTGATCGCACTGGGGGGCGGGGTTGTTGGAGATATCACCGGATTTGCAGCGGCTTCCTATCAGCGCGGTGTATCCTTTATACAAGTGCCCACCACATTGCTTGCACAGGTAGATTCTTCAGTGGGTGGCAAGACCGGCGTCAACCACCCGCTGGGCAAAAACATGATAGGTGCTTTTCATCAGCCGGCCTGCGTCATCGCGGATATGAACACGCTCGATACACTGCCGCCGCGAGAACTCAAGGCAGGATTAGCGGAAGTCATTAAATACGGATTGATAAACGACGCTGCGTTCTTTGAATGGCTGGAACAAAACCTGTCCGATTTGCTTGCTCTTGAAAAAAACGCACTGGCCTACGCGGTCGAGCAATGCTGTGCTAATAAGGCTCGCATTGTCGCTAATGATGAACACGAAGCCGGCCAGCGTGCCCTGCTCAATCTTGGCCATACTTTTGGTCACGCTATTGAAACGGCCCTGGGCTACGGCAACTGGCTACACGGCGAGGCAATTGCCGCCGGTATGTGCCTGGCGGCCGGATTCTCCCGGGATATAGAGTTACTGCAAGAGCCCGAGGTCCAGCGCACGCGGGCAATCTTTGAAAAGGCGGGCCTGCCAGTCACCCCGCCGGCAGAGATGACCGCAGAACAGTGCCTCACACTGATGTCACACGACAAAAAAGTACGCGATAACCAGCTCACGCTGGTTTTGATGCGCGGTATTGGAAAATCTTTTTTAACCGACACGTTTGACAACCAGCAACTTAGAAAAACTCTCGATTCTGCGTTCAGTTGATTCGACTATGAAACACAAGAATGTCAAACTCGTAAGCCTTTGTTACCTTGTCGCGGTTAACGTTGCTGTAGGTAATCAACTCATTTATTATCAAATGGTTAATGTTCAAGCAGTACGTGGATGACAATAACTCCAGTACAGGCATAACCCGTTGATTGTTTTGCACGGTTATGAAGCTACCGTCGCCACGCTTGCTTGACCCGCACCTCTCTCTACAACGGACCAGGCACCTATGGCAGTTCAAGAAGCTAATGTTGAAGCCACCCTAACCGACGAAACATTACAAGAGCTCGGCCTTTCAGAACAACCGTTCCTGGACGACAAAAAGCGACAAACCTTTACCGATTCCACCACCCAGAAAACGCGTGCGGCACTAGAGCAACATTTGCGTTTTGGAGACTCGGTTCACCTGTTAATCGGTGAAGAAGGAGCAGGCAAAACCGTACTTCTGACCCAGTTAATCAAACACTGTAAAAGCAGCATCAAGCCTTTCGTGGTCAGAGGTGCAGATGAATTCCAGACCGAGGCGTTTCTGGCCGCTGTACTGTACCAGCTCAACAACGAAGAAGAGGCTGAGTCAGTAGAGGAGCACATTGAGAAGCTCGAACCGCTTTTCGAACAACTTAACAATGAACAATACAGCGCGGTACTGGTCGTTGACGACGCACACCTGGCACCACTGGAAGAAATCGCCGAGCTTGTGGATATCATTGGCCAATTTGAAAACGATGAAGGCAGAACCGCGCGCCTGCTGCTGACCGGCACCCCGGCACTGACTAAAAAGTTTAGTGAAATAGAATCGCAGATCGAAAGCCTCAACCTCACTTACTCCAAAAACATCATTCCGCCGATGGATGAGAACCGCACCCGCGAATACCTCAGCTCACGGTTGCATCAGGTCGGTTTTACCGATGCTTTTCCTTTCACCGACAAAGCCATCAGCAAATTAAATCGCGATGCTCAGGGCCTTCCAAGGCAGATAAACACACACGCAAGCCAGTATCTCAACGGGGTTTACCAAAAGGCCAGCGGTACAGGCAAAGGTGGATTGCTGGCGGGGCTGGATTGGCCAGTTATCGGTATGGGTGTGGCAGCACTCGGCGTCATTGGTTGGGGGATTTCACAATTCTTCGGTGACAAACCAGACACTCAGGTCATTCCTGTCGCCCAGGTTCAGGAATCGCAGGTTCAGGAAACGTCCGACGTAATTGCCAGCGGTGACATCACTCAGGATACGCAGATAATCACTCCTGAAAACACCGACGAACCCACAAGCGAACCGATTGTCGCCACTACCTCTGTGACCACACCGGTAGAGACGCCGCCGGGTGACTCACGCCTGGTACCACCAACCCAGTCGACTGATCTGGTACTGCCCGAGCCGGTGGCGGCAAACCCAGAAGAAGCGGTTGATACCGCGAGTACCGTCATCGAGGTTCCACTCGGACAGGGCTCAACCTTCACATCCTCACCACAGGAAGTTGCAGAAATACTGCAGCAACCACAGGAAGAGCCGTTGCAGGGTGCCGCGCAAGAGACTTCATCGTCAGATCTATTCACTGTGCCGCAAAGCCCGGGCCTTGCTGATGACACCATTGACAAAAATATCAGTGCCAGAGCTGAACCAATAGCTGAACCAATAGACAAGCCGATTTCCGAACGAGTGGCAGACGCCGCAACTTCCTCAATCGGAAACGCCGGTTTCAATCAGTCGAATGGCATCCCGGTTGAAGACTTCGAAGACACTGATGCCGCAGCACCGGCACCATCAGAAGGCTTTAACGCCAACGCTGATGAATCATCATTCAACGGTGGCGTAGTGGTTACTGAGCCCAATCGCGCTATTGAAAATGAACGCTGGGTATTATTTCAGGCGCCGAACATGTTCACCGTGCAACTGGCCACATCGCGCGAGCGCGGATACATCATTGATCTGGCTCAAACCATGGCCATTGAAGATCCGGTTGCCATCTACCCTTTCCTCACAACTGAAAGCCAAAATCCTGTTTTCGGCTTGCTCAGTGGTCTCTATGAAACCCGCACTGAAGCTCTGGCTGCGGTGGCAAATATGAGTGATGACAATAAAAAATTCGGCGCCTGGATTCGCCCGCTGAGCGATCTGCAGGAAGACATTAAACGGCGTCAGTAGTGCTGGCAACACCCGCCACTACCGGCAATTATCCCGGCAATTTTCAGATTGCTCACAAAAGCCGAGGCCAATCCTGTTCTGAACTGCTGTACCACTTGCAGTTCAGGTCAATCTCGCTCAATATGGCCGGCTCGGATACATGCCGGTACGCACAGCTTTCTCGCAAACCAACTACTGGCGACTATCCTTAAGAGCTGGCTAATAGCTGATCAGAAATTGATCAATTGCTGGCAGGACGCAGGCTCAGGCGGGTCAATAAGTGACATTCGCTCCTGACTCACGCAATCGGCCCTGGACGTCACAACCGACTTCCCGCTCCTGCTGAGCCATCACAAGAATAAAACCCACCGCTGGCGGAAAATTGAGGGTTTACATGAACGCACTGGATAAACTAGCGGCGAAGGGCCTGTATCGGCCAGAATTCGAACACGATAATTGCGGGTTCGGACTCATCGCCCAAATCGACGGCAAGCCATCCCATAAGCTCGTCAAAACAGCGGTGGAAGCGCTCGGTCGCATGACGCATCGTGGCGCAGTTGCATCCGATGGCAAGTCGGGTGATGGCTGCGGCTTGTTGCTGCGCAAGCCGGTTAATTTTCTGCGTGCAAAAGCCGATGAAGCCGGCTTTGAACTCGGTAGAAACTTCGCTACCGGCATGGTGTTTCTGAATCGAGATTCGGCACTTGCCGAACATGCTCGCAATACCCTGAACGCTGAAATTGAAGCACGCAACCTGACTGTTAGTGGATGGCGGGTTGTCCCAACCAACATGAACGCCTGCGGTCTAGAAGCAAAGAAGACCCTTCCTCAGATAGAACAAATTTTTGTATCCGCACCATCTTACATGGATGCAGCCGAGTTCAATCGAAACCTGTATGTGGCAAGACGAAAAACTGAATTATCGTTACGTGAAAACGATCCGGAGTTCTACGTCAATACGCTTTCAGCAGATGTCATTTTATACAAGGGACTGATGATGCCGGACAGGCTTCCGATGTTCTATGAAGATTTGAATGACCCCATGCTGGAATCGCGTATCGCAGTTTTCCATCAACGATTCTCAACCAATACAATGCCACAGTGGCGACTGGCACAACCGTTTAGATACCTTGCTCACAATGGCGAGATCAATACTATTCGTGGCAATCGCAACTGGGCCAACGCACGCGCATCAAAATTCCATAGCGAATTACTGCCTGAACTCAAAGAACTATTACCACTGGTTTCAATGGCAGGTTCAGATTCAATGTCACTGGATAACATGCTTGAGGTATTGCTGGCCGGTGGTATGGATATATTTCGAGCCATGCGACTGCTATTGCCTCCTGCGTGGCAGAACATGAACTCAACTGATCCGGAAATGCGCGCCTGGCTGGAATATGCCTCAATGCATATGGAACCATGGGATGGTCCAGCCGGTGTTGTTCTAACGGATGGTCGTTATGCATCATGCGTGTTGGATAGAAACGGATTGCGTCCTGCTCGCTATGTTATTACTCGCGACAGGCAAATCACTTTGGCGTCGGAGATCGGTGTGTATGACTATGATCCCGAAGAAGTCGTGGAAAAAGGTAGAGTCAAACCCGGGCAAATGTTTGCTGTCGATACAGACACCGGCGATATCCTGCAACCTGAAAAGATCGATGAAATACTTAAAAACAGCAGGCCTTTTCCACGCTGGTTACAGAAGCACTCCAGACATCTGCGCTCAAGATTACGTGACACTCCACCTACGTCACCGGCAATGGATAAGGAGAAGCTTCAGACATTTGAGAAGATGTTCGGCATTACCTTTGAAGAACGCGATCAAATCATCCGTGTTCTGGCAGAAGACGCACAGGAAGCTATCGGATCAATGGGGGATGACACACCCTTTCCTGTGTTCTCAACAAATGTGCGTTCACTGTATGAAAGTTTTAGACAACAGTTTGCACAAGTGACCAACCCGCCAATCGATCCGCTTCGCGAATCCATTGTCATGTCACTAGAAACCTGTATTGGTGCAGAACAAAACCTTTTTAAGGAAACAGTCGATCACGCCAGACGATTACTGGTTCGCTCTCCGGTTTTATCCAGAGAAAAATTTGAAACTTTACTGGCAATGAACGATGAAAACGAGTATCGCCATGCAACCATCGATCTGAATTTTGATCCGAACACAAAAACTCTGCAGCAGGCTATTAGCGATATCACCACGGAGGCTGTTCGTGCCATTAGCGACGGTGATGTCATCATTGTTTTAAGTGACCGCAATCTCAAGAACGGAAAGTTACCAGTACACGCACTACTTGCAACTGGTGCTGTGCATCACGGCTTGATAGAAGCGGGACTTCGATGCGATGCCAATATTGTAGTAGAAACCGGCACCGCAAGAGATCCTCACCATATGGCTGTGTTGGTGGGTTATGGTGCAACCTGCATCTATCCCTACCTCGCCTATGAGTGCATACAGGGCATGGTAGAGCGTAATGAAATAGACGACGATAACGCACAGACTCTGGAGAGAAACTACCGAAAAGGCATTAACAAAGGCCTGTTAAAGGTATTGTCAAAGATGGGTATTTCGACAGTCGCAAGTTACCGTGGCGCCCAATTGTTTGAAATCGTCGGCTTGCACGATGAAATTGTCAATCAGTGCTTTGTCGGTACTACCAGTCGTATTCAGGGCGCTGACTACGAAGATTTAACCAGTGATCAGCAGATACTCGCAGACGAAGCCTGGAACAAACGCAAAATCACTCGGCATGGTGGATTACTTAAATACGTTGAAGGGGGTGAGTACCACGCCTACAACCCGGATGTCGTCAGCACCCTACAAGAAGCTGTAAGCTCAGGTGAGTACAGCGAATACGAAAAGTATGCGGCCATTGTTAACGACCGCGCACCGACAACTGTGCGCGATCTTCTAAAACTTAAAGCCAAAGCCACCCCTGTTCCATTAGACGAGGTAGAACCGGCGCGCGATATCATTAGCCGGTTTGATTCCGCCGGAATGTCTCTTGGGGCACTATCGCCAGAGGCACACGAGACACTTGCCGAAGCAATGAATCTGCTGGGCGCCAGATCCAACTCCGGTGAAGGTGGCGAAGATCCCGCGCGTTACGGCACCAATAAAAACTCAAAGATCAAACAGGTGGCCTCAGGGCGCTTCGGGGTCACTCCTCACTATCTGGTTAACGCCGAAGTTATACAGATAAAAATTGCCCAGGGTGCCAAGCCCGGTGAAGGTGGCCAGTTGCCCGGACACAAGGTCAATGAAACCATCGCAAGCCTGCGCTACTCAATGCCGGGCGTATCTCTGATATCACCACCACCGCATCACGATATCTATTCGATAGAAGATCTGGCGCAACTGATCTTTGACCTCAAACAGGTCAATCCGGAAGCGCTGGTGTCAGTGAAGCTGGTGGCGGAAGCCGGTGTCGGCACGATTGCCGCGGGTGTTGCTAAAGCCTACGCCGACCTGATTACCATATCCGGTGC